>JBGTEI010000393.1:0-3364 GCA_041747875.1 Pyrinomonadaceae bacterium
TCTGTCAACACCCGTGAAAAACAGGTTCAGGGCGTGGCAAAGGGTCAGAATTTTGGATTTGGAGTTCGCGTTCTTTTTAACGGGACGTGGGGATTTGCCGCGAGTCCGATCGTAAATGTTAAAGAGGTCGAGCGCGTGACCCGTGAAGCATTTGATATTGCCAAGGCGAATTCGGCATTTCAAACTACCCGTATCGAACTCGTACCGGCGCCAAAGGTTTCGGGAAGCTGGAAATCATCGTTCAAACAAGATCCTTTTGACGTTTCGATCGACAAGAAGACCGAGTTTTTATTAAACCTCAATGAATCGGCGCTCGGCGTGACAGGCGTAAACTTTGTAAATTCCTCGATGGCCTGGGTAAATGAACAGAAGTTTCTCGCGACATCTGACGGCTCACGCGTCGAACAATATTTGATCCGCGGCGTTCCGAGTTTTAGCGTGACGGCGATCGACCGCGCAAAAGGTGATTTTCAAACTCGAAATTCTTTAGCTCAGGGTCGCGGAATGGGCTGGGAATACACGACCGAATACGATTGGTTTGGAGAAGCAAAAAGTGCCGGCGAAGAAGCCGTTCAAAAGTTATCAGCTAAACCGATCGAACCCGGGAAATATGATCTGATTCTTCATCCGTCACACCTATTCTTGACGATCCACGAATCTGTCGGACATTCTACGGAACTCGACCGTGCCTTGCTTTGGGAAGCGAATTACGCCGGAACTTCATTTCTCACGCCTGATAAAACGGGCAAACTACAGTTTGGTTCAAAAATTGTAAACTTTTTCGCAGACCGAACCCAAAAAGGCGGTCTTGCAACAACGGGATGGGATGATGAAGGCGTACCCGGGCAAGAATGGAATATTGTAAAGGACGGGACATTTGTCGGCTGGCAAACGACGCGTAGCCTAGCGGCATTGATCGGTGAAAAGTCTTCTCGCGGCTGCTTGTATGCAGACAGTTGGAGCAGCATTCCCTTTCCGCGAATGCCAAACGTTTCACTCGCACCTTCTGACAAAGATGTATCGGAGAACGATCTTATAGCAGACGTTGAAAACGGAATAATGATCCACGGACGCGGAAGCTACTCGATCGATCAGCAGCGCTATAACTTCCAGTTTGGCGGACAGACGTTCTGGGAGATCAAGAACGGTAAGGTCACCGGAATGCTTCGGGATGTCGCTTATCAATCCCGCACAACCGACTTTTGGAACGCATGTGACGGACTTGGCGGACGATCTACATATGAATTGCCCGGAACCTTTAACGATGGAAAAGGACAACCCGGACAATCTAGCTCCGTTTCTCACGGCTGTCCGATCGCCAGATTTCGCGATATCAACGTCCTAAATACTTCAGCAAGCTAAGTTTAGAGTCCCGCCTTTAGGCGGAATTCTTTACAAGTTTACCGCCTAAATGCGGGACTCTAAACAGGAGAAATTGAATGCTACTAACCGAAAAAGAAGCTAAACAGATCACCGATAGAATACTTTCCTATGTAAAGGCGGACGACGCCTCCGTCTCAGTCCGCAGCGAAAAATACTCTCATCTGAGATTTGCCAGCAACGCATTCTTAACAAGTGGAAACACCGTCGAACGCGGGGCCAATATCACAGTTTGGGTCAAAGGGAAGCGTGGCTCTTCATCGACGACGGATTTTGATGACGCAAGCCTTAAAGCTATGGTCGAACAAGCGGAACAAATTGCAGAGATATCTCCGATCGACCGTCAGTATTTGCCCACATTAAATCAGCAAAGATATATCGAATCAAAATCGTTTGCGGCAGCGACGGAAAATATTTCCCTGCCAGATCGCGCCAAGCAAATTGGGGGGATCCTAAATAAAAGTAAATCTTCAAATGTGATAAGTGCCGGATTTCACGAAGCTCGGACGGTCGCCAGCGGATTTGCTACGAAGAATAATAATTTCGGTTTTGAGAAGCAAAGTTCAGCAAGCTTGTCTTTAACGGCTCGAACACCCGACGGACAGAGTTCGGGATATTTTCAGCGCAGCAATGTTGATATCAATGATCTTGATACTGAACGCATTGCAAATGAAGCGATCAAAAAAGCCAGCGACGGCAAGAATGCGCGGACAGTCGACCCGGGCGTCTATACCGTGATACTTGAACCGCAAGCCGTAGAAGACCTGCTCGGCGGTATCACCAACCAATTTGACGCACGCCGCGCTGAAGAAGGCAGAAGTCCTTTTTCCGCAAAAGAAGGAAAAACAACGCTCGGTGAGAAAATATTTGATTCGCGGTTAAATATTCTAAGCGACCCGTGGAATGCCGAAGTTCCCGCGTCGCCGTCGGCTCAGGACGGAATTCCTGCGGAGAAGATCTATCTGGTTAAAAACGGCGTTGTCGAAAATTTGGTTTATTCCCGGTTTTGGGCAAAAGAGAAAAGTGTTAAACCTACTGCCGGGCCGGTAAACACTATCATTGAATCAAGCGGGGAAACGTCAAGCGTCGCGGAAATGATCAAGTCAACAAAAAAAGGCTTGATCATAAGTCGCTTTTGGTACATCCGTTCGACCGATCCGCGGACCGCGAGTGTCACAGGGTTAACCAGAGACGGCATCTGGATGATCGAAGACGGAAAGATCGCATATCCGGTTAAGAATTTCAGGTTTAATCAATCGCTGATCCAGATGCTCGCAGATGGAAATGTCGAAATGATAAGCAAACCGGAACGCGTCGGTGATGGAAATGGTTCGCTGCTTCCTGCGTTTAAGCTGAAGGGATTTAATTTCACATCGCAATCGGAAGCGGTTTAACATTAGATTAACCCGAATTGTCGCAAGCAAGATCGTCTGATTTTGCTTGCGGTTTTTATATTTGATGAGTTCCATTTTTCTCCCTGGTAGACTTTTGCCGTTTCAATTCAATTATGACAAAATGTATCTTCCGTTTTTAACACAATAAACTATTAAAGCAGAGAGGATAATAAATGGCTGGAAGAAATAAAATTACGGTGGTCGGAGCTGGAAACGTTGGCGCGACAGCCGCACACTGGATCGCAAGCAAGGAATTAGCTGATGTTGTATTGGTTGATATTGTCGAAGGCGTTCCGCAGGGAAAATCGCTTGACCTGGCGCAATCGGCACCGATCGATGGTTTTGACGTAAAACTCGTCGGTACAAATTCTTATGAAGAAACGGCTAATTCAGATGTTGTGATCATCACCGCAGGACTTCCGAGAAAACCGGGAATGAGCCGCGATGATCTGCTCAAGACAAATTCCGACATCGTTGGAAATGTAACCGAGCAGGTTGCAAAATACTCGCCGGATTCCGTAATTATTATCGTTTCCAATCCGCTGGACGCAATGGCGCAAGTTGCATTTAAGCGTTCGGGTTTTCCGAAA
>JBGTEI010000394.1:0-2492 GCA_041747875.1 Pyrinomonadaceae bacterium
GGCGTTGATCATGTCGGTTACACATACGAGTCTCTGGGCGATCTTTTCGAGAACTATGCCAGGCTTAAGAATCATGGGATCAGCCCTTATTGGACGATCCATCACGGAATAACGATCTCAATGTATTATGCCGACCCCGACTGCAATCAGATGGAATTTCAGGTGGACTGCTTCGATACGAGTGAAGGAGCAACCAAATTCTTCAGCGAAAAATGGGATGCAAACCCCATCGGAGTTGAATTCGATGCGGATGATTTGCTGGCAAAAATGCGTGCCGGAATGTCGGAGTCAAGTTTTCTCGTCCGCCAAGTTCACGAACCCGTTTCGCCGCTTCGGGGCAATTTAGCAGAAATGCTGAAATAATAATTTATACAGACATCACCCCCTTTTCGCATTTGAACGCTTGAAGAAAACAAATATGGAAATCGCAGAAAACATCGTTGCACCACAGGCGGCAGATCGCGGAAAATTATTAAAAGTTCTCGGAGTTACTTTCGGGTTGGCGGTCGCACTCGGTGGAACGGTCGGTGTCGGGATCCTGCGGAATCCCGGTGGTGTCGCGGCACAACTCGGCTCGGTCTGGCTGATTATGCTGGTGTGGCTGCTTGGCGGCGTTTATTGTCTGCTCGCGGCAAATTATACGGCGGAACTTGCGACGATGATTCCGAAAGCGGGCGGGTTTTATGCTTATTCGGAACGTGCTTTAGGACGATACGGCGGGTTTGTCGTCGGCTGGAGCGATTGGATGAACCAAACGCTGGCAATTTCATTTATCAGCGTGGTTTTCGGCGAATACGCTTCCGCCCTTTTCGCGCCGAATCTTTTTGGCGGCAGAGTGATTTTCAGCGTATCAATAGTTGCGGTCATCACGGTCTCTAACTTGATAGGGGTCCGAACGGGCAGCGGAATACAAAAGATCACAAGTTTATTAAAAGCCGCCGCACTGATCGGGTTTGTCATCGCCTGTTTTGCCTTCGGCGGACAAAGCGATGCGGCAGAAATATCAGACACAGCAACGACCATTTTGCCGACAGGATTTGCAGCGTCATTTGTCGCTTTTGTTTTGGCTTTCCAACTCGTTCTTTCAACTTACGATGGCTGGTATGCACCGATCTATTTTTCCGAAGAAGATACCAATCCGACACAAAATCTTCCGCGTTCGATGTTTGGCGGAATTGCCTTGATAACCGTTATTTACTTGCTCGTCAACCTCGCATTGGTTTACGTTTTGCCGATGTCGCAATTAGCCGGCTCGAAATTTGCGGGCGGTGATGCGATGAGACTGATTTTCGGGGAAATAAGCGGTCAAATTGTCACGGTTCTAGCTCTTTTATCCCTCATCGGAATAGTCAACGCGATATTGATGATGGGGCCGCGAATCATGTTCGCCATGGGAAGGGACGGACTGCTTACAAAGAAAGCCGCCATAGTCAACAAAGGCGGCACGCCCGTTTTTGCATTAATAACGACGGCCGTGTTCGTCATCATATTAACGTCAATCGGCACGTTCGAAATATTGCTAGGGATCGCTACATTTTTTGTCGTTGTCTTTACGATCTTAACTATAATTTCATTGTTCATTCTGCGGCGTCGCGAACCCGATCTGCCGCGTCCGTTTCGCACCTGGGGTTATCCGTTTACGCCGATCTTAATGCTGATCTTTGCCGTGCTTCTGTTTTTCGGTTACATCTACAGCAACCCGTATCCGAGCCTTTACGCACTCGGAGTTTTGGCAATAAGTTATCCGATCTTTCGCTTGGTAAAATGAAACAGAAAAGCTTATGAAAAAAATACTAATTGCACTAATGCTGTTCACTCTTTTTTCTTCGATAAGTTTTTCGCAGGACAAGCCGTGTGCGACTGCGTCTAAATTTGGGGCGGAGGATCAGATCGGCAACCTCAATTATGTGACGGCTGAAAAAACTCTGGCTGCGAGCAAACTCATTACAAAAGGAAAGTCTTACAGCCTCGCCATCGAAACAAACAAAGACACTCCCGCATTTCCGCCGAGAACTTTTTCGATAACGGTTCTCCAACCGGGACAAACTGCCGGAGCAACGCTCGGTCCGACCAAGACGACTTATAACGACGACATAATCATGGGCTGGGTCGGAATGGGAACCGGAATTGACGGACTCGGACACGTCGGCATTGACAATCTTTATTTCAACTGCAACAAAGCCGCTGATTTCGTCGCTCCCGACGGGCTGAAAAAACTCGGTGTCGAAAATATTCCGGCGGTCGCCACACGCGGGATTTTACTTGATATGGCGGGATACTTCAAAACCGATATGCTCAAGGAAGGAACGGTATTTAATCAAACAGAGATCGAAGGTGCGATGAAACGGCAAGGTATAAAATCCATCGAAAAAGGCGATGTTGTCATGTTCTACACGGGTTGGATGAAGTTGCTCGGTAAAGATAACAAAAGATTTTCCGCCGGAAATCCGGGCATCGGTGTCGAGGGTGCGAAATATCTTGCATCAAGAGGA
>JBGTEI010000395.1:0-4305 GCA_041747875.1 Pyrinomonadaceae bacterium
ATCTTTTCTCTATGCCATACAATATGACAAATCGCTTCTAGGAGGGCGTATCTTAATTCTTCAAGGGTAGAAGTAGCATCTTGCAGACAAACGGCTGCAATAGGAATTTTGCTATTAATAGGAAATCCAATAGAAATAGACTCTGGTGACAATCTTAAAGTTTTGGTCCGGACTTCGATTACGGAAGGCAAGCCCTCATCTATCTTTTCAGCTGTTCTTCTGCTAAGTTTTCCTCGACTCATTTATATGTGAGATTCTGATTTTCACGAAATACCATTATTTCCGTTTTCCGCTTGCTCCCTCGCGTGATAACTGCTTCTCGTCAGCGGCGAAGATTCTACGTGTTTAAAGCCCATGTCCTCACCGATCCGTTTCCATTCGGCAAATTCTTCCGGTGTCACGTAGCGTTCAACCGGCAGACGCTTTTCGTACGGCTGGAGATATTGTCCGATCGTCATAATATTGCAATCAACCTTTCGCAGATCTTTCATCAATTCGACGACCTCTTCAAATTCTTCACCAAGGCCCGCCATGATCCCGCTTTTTGTCAACATTTGAGGATATTGCGTATCGCGGAAATGCGCCGCGCGTCCGAGCAGTTCCATCGATTGTGTGTAAACTGCGTCAGGACGAACCCTTCGGTAAAGCCGGGCGATCGTTTCGGTATTGTGATTTAAAACTTCGGGACGGGCTTCAAGCGCGATGTTGAGCGCCGTTTCGTTTCCCTGAAAATCGGGGATCAAAACTTCTACCTTACAGCCCGGATTTAATTCGTGAACCTTGCGGATCGTTTCTGCCCAATGTTCCGCGCCGCCATTTTCAAGATCATCGCGATTTACCGACGTGATAACAGCGTGAGCCAGCCCGAGATGTTTTACAGCTTCCGCTACATGCGTCGGCTCGAGCGGATCGAGATCCATCGGTTTGCCCTTATTGACCGCACAAAAACCGCAATGACGCGTACACGTATCGCCGCCGAGCATAAAGGTCGCCGTCTTATCCGTCCAGCATTCAAAGATATTTGGACACCGCGCTTCCTGACAAACCGTATGCAGATTCAAGCCCTCGATCAACTTCAAAACTTTGTTCTGATTTGTCGGATCCCCGATCTTGATCTTTAGCCATTCCGGCTTCTTAAGCCGTTCGCGTTTTCGGCTGTTGGGATTTTTCTTCGCGATAAAGTTATCGATTAATTCTTTTTCTTCGATCATATAAAATTCTTAAGTTAGTTTGTTCTCTATTTTATCATTTTGCTTTCGCGTTTGTCGCTTCGGGAAAAGCAGAGCGTTAAAAGAAGAGAAATCGCTCAAATTTACTATCGGTTTAACGTTCATTTTAGAAAAGTGCAATAGGATATATTGCCGCACACTTGACACATCCTTTGATCAACCTGTAAATTGCGAGTTAGTTCTTTAACTGACTTTCAATTTTTTGAAAGCTAAAAAGTGGCGATTTAAAGGTAAAACTTGCTCCACTTAAAAAACTGCTAAACAACTGCAAAGAGAAATTTCTAAGACTCTAGTGCTTTTTTAGCACGAGAGTCTTTTTCGTTTTTCTGTATAAAATTATGAGTGATCATTCGATAGATACCCAGCTCGTCCATTCAGGCGAAAGACAGGAAAAACCGATCGGAAAGCCGGTTGCCACGCCGCTCTACGCATCGGCGACATACACCTACGATTCGATGGCCGAGATGAATTCGGTTTTTGAAGGTGAAGGCGGGGATTATGTGTATTCGCGGTACGGAAATCCGAATACGGTCGCACTCGAAGAGGCTTTGGTCGCAATTGAGAAGGGCAAAGTAGCGGTAGCTTACGCTTCTGGAATGGCGGCGATCCACGCGGCACTCGCAGCATGCGAGATCGCGAACGGATCGGTTGTTTTAGCGTCCCAAGATCTCTACGGCGCGACATTCGACCTTTTGAAAAAGATATTCGGAGTTTACGGCGTAAAAACAAAAACCGCAGATTTTAATGATCTCGAACAATTAGAAAAAACGGTAGAAGAATTAAAACCGCGTGTTCTGGTTGCGGAAACGATCTCGAATCCGCTGCTAAAGATCTGCGATATTGAAAAGGTCGCGGAGATCGCACACGGATCGGGGGCAAGATTGATCGTCGATAATACTTTTGCTTCGCCGTATTTATGCCAGCCTTTAAGCCTTGGCGCAGACTTTTCGGTTCATTCAGCTACGAAGTATTTGAGCGGCCATGCTGACGCAACGGGTGGGATCGTAGTTTCAAATGATGAATTTGACGGCCCGATGCTGATCGGAATAAAAAAACTAGTCGGAGGAATTCTAAGTGTCTGGGAAGCTCATCAGATTCTGCGCGGTGTAAAAACTTTGGGTTTGAGACTCGAAAGACAATGTTCAAATGCACAGATATTGGCCGAACACCTTTCAAAACATGAGCTGATAGAAAAGGTCTATTACCCCAATTTGGACAATAGAGAATTAGCGGCGAAGGTGCTGCGACAAGACTTTGGCGGTGCGATCGTCACGATAAAACTAAAAGAAGATTCGCGCGAGGCGGCCTGGCGGTTTATGGATGCTTTGAAATTATGCGTTCGCGCAACGAGTCTCGGCGATGTTTATACGCTCGTTTCACATTCGGCAACGTCGTCACATCGCGAACTTTCGCCAAAACGCCGCGCCGATCTTGGGATCTCCGAAGGTCTCGTAAGAATTTCAGTAGGGATCGAAGATGTGAAGGACATTATCGCCGATATCGAGCAAGCGCTTGAACCGTAACAAGCAGAAACCCGACAGTTATGGAGGGTGCCTGTGGTCAGGAGTTGATACAGCAAAAGAGTTTGCCCGCGAATTTGCGCGAAAAGACGCGAATAAGGCAGAAACCCGACTGTTATGGAGGGTGCCCGTGTAAGCAAACGACACGATTATCAATGAGCACCCATATTCGCGGGCGGGTTTCAGCAATAGACAGAAATATATGATCTCTATTACCGAAGAATTAGTAAATCAGATCAACGCACACGCCGAACGCGAGTATCCGCACGAATGCGGCGGGATGCTGATCGGAATTTTTGATCCTGCAAACGGAAAAGAGGTTCTCGAAATAATGCCGATGGAAAATGCGATCGAACGCTCCAAACAACATGACCGCGTATTGATCCTGCCGAAGGATGTAATGAGAGCAGAGCGTTACGCACGGGAAAAACAGCTTGACGTCGTCGGCTATTATCATTCGCATCCCGACGATACGGCGATTCCTTCTCAGTTTGATCTCGACCACGCCCTTCCCGTCTGGTCGTATATCATCGCTTCGGTTTTGGAAGGCAAGGTCGCAGATTTGCGTTCATGGGAAATGGAAAATGATCGTTCGAAATTTAATGAAGAGGAGATGGGGGGGAAGGGTGATAGGTGATATGTAATTCGCTTTACGCAATACGCGGGACGCGGTTCGCTATTCGCTTTTTTACAAGGCCGCTTGCGAATCAAATTTCGATCGCCGATTAATAGAAGCGAATTACGTTTTGCGAATTACGTATTACGACCCCCCCCCCCCCCGCAACAATTATGGCTATAACAATAATAATACCGACGCCTTTACGACAATTCGCAGACGGTCAATCCGCTGTCGAAGTTGAAGCTAAAACCGCCGGCGAAGCGCTGGAACAATTAACTGTCAAATATCCTGATCTGAAAAAACATCTTTACAATGACGCGAATGTGCTGCGAAGTTTTGTAAATGTTTATGTCGGAGATGAAGATATCCGCGATCTGGATGATCTCGAAACCGAAATAAAGGACGGCGGCGAAATACTTATCGTACCTTCGATCGCCGGCGGGAATATCTCCGCGGCCGCGAAATCATCAGACGAATTGCCGGAACTTTCCAATGCTGAGATCGCGCGGTATTCGCGTCATTTGATCCTGCCCGAAGTAGGACTCGAAGGTCAGCGAAAGCTGAAAGCCGCGCGCGTTTTGATGATCGGCGCGGGAGGTTTGGGCTCGCCTCTCGGTTTATATCTGGCGGCTGCCGGAGTAGGAACGATCGGTTTGGTTGATATGGACGTCGTAGACGAATCGAATCTTCAGCGCCAGATCATTCACGGCACAAAAGATGTCGGGCGGCCAAAAATTGAATCAGCTCGCGATCGACTTGCAGATATCAATCCAAACACAAATGTCGAAACTTATGAAATGCGTCTGACAAGTGAAAATGCGATTGAATTGATAAAGGAATTTGACGTAGTCGTCGATGGAACCGACAATTTCCCGACCCGATATTTAGTAAATGATGCCTGCGTATTAACCGCGAAGCCAAATGTTTACGGCTCGAT
>JBGTEI010000396.1:0-2232 GCA_041747875.1 Pyrinomonadaceae bacterium
CTAAGTATCAAAGTGAAAATTGCACGCATCAATATATTCTTCATATCGTGATTTTTCCCCAGGACATTTAAGAACCTGTTTGTTCTTTATGGACTCGATGATCCGGTCGGTTTCTGCCATCCGGGGCTAATCATCGACACCAAGCGAGAGATGGTTTTAACTTCCAGACCTGATCGTGATCGTTTATTGCGAGACTGTATTTTCTAAATATCAAAATAAGAAGTTTCCCGATCAATTTTAATTCTTCGGTTCCTTTTCAAAGATATGGGCCGCATTAAAACCATCGATCAGCGGTAAAATTGTGAGTTTTATCTCTTTCGATTTCATATTTCCTTTGTAATTCGCTAAGTATCCGTAACGAGTCGGCATTTGAGCACATTTTTGGAGGTAATCTATTTCAAAACCTTGTTAGCCGAACACGGGGTCGCGATTTTCTTACCGAGTTGGACGAGCATTTCTTCGTCAGCCTCGGCGAGAATGGTTTCTCCTAATTTGCAAAAAGCCATCGAACGAAATTGATAGGCATTTGCGTCAGCTGAGTTCAACTTGATTGCTTCAGAATAATCGGCGATCGATTTGTAAAATTCTCCGACAATAAAATAAGTAATGCCCCTATTCATATATCCCTTCGCGAATTTGGGATCGATTTGAATCGCCTTGCTAAAATCCGAGATTGCCTCTTTATGGATCTTGAGGTTCAAATAGTTAAGTCCCCGAAGGCTATACACCTCCGCACTATTCGGATTTAATTCCAGATATTTTGTGTAGTCATTGTTTGATTCCTGGTATTTACCTAGACTGCTCAGTACGCGGCCGCGAAAGTCATACACACTTGCACTTCTGGGGTTTAGCCTGATCGCATCCGAATAATCGCTATATGCTTCCTGATGCTTTTTTAGATTGAAATAAGCATTTCCGCGCTGGATATATAGATTTTCTAGCGACTTCGTTTCAAGAGCTTTGGTCAGATCAATCAACGCATCCGGGTATTTACCCAACATATTCAAAACAAATCCACGATTGCCGTATGCTATCGATTTATTTGGATCTATTTCGATCGCTCTAGAATAGTCGTCATATGAATTTTGATATTTTCCTAACTCTTGGTAAGTAAGACCGCGATTAAGGAAACAGCCGTCTGCTTTGGAATATAAACGTATACATTCCGAATAAGATCTTAAAGCCTGATCATATTGCTTATTTGCAAATTGAGAATTTCCTAATTCGAACCACTCCTTGTGATTGGTAGGTGCTTGAGCAAAGGCGGCGTTTGCCAGAAGCGTTAAGATTAGCGTGAAATTTGCAAATTTGATTATTCTCATCATCTCTATTTTTTCCCTTTTTTACTGCTGATGCGGCACGGATTTTCAATAGTTCCGCCAAGTTCAACAACTTTTGCCTCGTCGGCCTTTGCCAAAGTTTCATTGCCCATTTTGCAATGAGCCGCAGCGCGCTTTTTGAAGCTTACCGAGTTTGGGTGATTCCCTATCGCGTCGTCGTATTCCTTTAATGCCGCCGAATAATTATTTTGCGTCATTTCAAGATCGCCGGCCTTTTCCCTAAATGTTGCCCGCATATCTACGCATTCCTTAAACTACAGTTGGCTCCCTAGTGCGATTATTTTCTTTTCATCTATTGCAGCTAATTCGACCATTCCCAATGCGCAATAGCCGGCACGTCTCTTTTGATAGGGAAATGCTTTTTCCGGAGCTAGTTCGATAGATTTGGTCGCATCCGTGACCACATCCTTAAAATTTTTCAAATTAATATTCGCTGCGGCTCGATTGTCATAGCAAACAGATGCTTTACTGGCTAATCCAAGACATTGTGAATATGCTTTGACCGCGTCTCCAAACTTCTTCTTACTGAAGTTTTCATTGCCAAGTTTGTACCAACCTTCCGCAGTTGTCGGCGGCGGGTCATTCGTGCTTTTAGATTCACATTCCGACTCCTAAAACATTTTGTCCGAAAGGGATAGTTCCGAAAGGAGAGCTACAAGTTTATCTGCACTTGCGTCGCGGGCCGCAATTTTGGCGTTGTATTCATTTGAGAGTCTGAGTTTTTCTTTTTCTGTAGCCGCTTTGAAAACCGGCTTCGGTTCGATCCCCCAAAAGGCCATGGCCATTATAACGTTATCGTTGGCGACCGGATGGTTGACATAAATATTTGACTTTGCCCGTTCAAAGTAATAATCGCCGACGTTTGGATCGATAGCTATTGCTTTGTTGATCG
>JBGTEI010000397.1:0-7486 GCA_041747875.1 Pyrinomonadaceae bacterium
TCCAAACATCTGTTTGTGATTGCCGTCGATCGAAGGAGTTCTGACTCCAAATGGTGCGCCATCATTGCTGATCGAAATAGCATACTTATGGCCGCGAACACTTGTTCGGGTTATATACGCACTTACTTCAGAAGTATTTACCATACTCTGTCCGCTGATATCACCAAGAGTGATAATCCCGGAATTTCTTGTGCGCTGAGCGATCTGCATCATTTCCATCGTATCCTGCGTGCAGTCGAGTGTGAAGTCTACCTTCTTTTCAAATCTGCAGCGTGCAATTCCGACAGCTAACGGGGTTTGCGGAAGATCCGGACAGAATATAGGTACGCGGGATTTGAAAGCTGCCGTAAGTACCCCATCTTCGTGAGCAATTTCGGCGAGTTCGCGTCCAACCAAATGAAGCAGTTCGCGGACGGAATAAGATCTTGAAAGATCGAGTTGGTTAATTACGCTGCCAAGCCATTCGTCAGCTTCCTGATATTCTTCTTTATTTGAGAGTATGTCTCCGATCCTCGAAATGTCTGCAGCCTCGAGTTCGGGGTCGCTCATACTTGGATGCGCCTGAAAATTGGTTCTTACCAAAGTTTCATGAATATCCTGAAAGAGAACGGTACCAGATAAGACCAAAACGTCGACGAAGCGATTCTTGATAATATATGCGAGGAGCCGTCGTAAGCCGGCAGAAATTAAGTTTCCCGAGCCACATAGATATACTGTAACGTTGTCGTCTAACATATCGATCCAGATGCGATGTGCCTCGGATAATTGTTTAGCGCCGAATCCGGCACCTTCCATTTTTTCAAGTAGTCCTGCAACTGAACGATCCCGATCGACCGGGATTGGTCGCGTAGGGACGGTCAAATATTTAGACGCCTTAGATTTTTGCTTTGCTGCCATATAGTCTCCGTAATTATTAGAATAAAAAGTGCGATCGTTTTAAACAAAGGTTCACTTGTATATTAATTTGCTGAATTTTTCAACTAGTAGTGTTTTGTGTGAAATATGGTCATAAGGATAGCATATTTCTAAAGAGATATGTTGGCTTTTTTAAAAGTTGAAAGAAAAAATTATTGTCTTTGAAATCAATCGTTTGCGGCACATATCTTGCATATTGGACTGGTGGCTGAATGGATGCAAAAACCACGAAAATTCTCTTGATAGCCTAAAAACAACGCTGCCAAATGGTTTAACCGAAACTATGGGGATGAAAAATGACAGGTTTTGTCAATTATGCAATGACATATATTGTCATTTGTATATCATCTTCCCGGATTCCGCCCACAAATCCTCACATCGCGTTCAATATACCGGAATTTAAGATTGAATAGTTTTCGTTTTACGGGTCCCGCCAATACTACCTAACGAATACATTATTAGGACGAAACAATAATGAGCCTTTTCAAAGATCTGATCGATGAGCTAAAAGAGGAGAATTTACTCGAAGAAACCATCGAGGAACACCTTGCGAAAACTGCTGACGATTTTACGATATTAGAAAATGAAGCGCTTGAACCCCAAGAGGTCAACCTCGATACCGGCGATCTGGTTTTCGTTGCGGATGCAGGTGACGAATACAGCGGGGAAGAGGCTGAAAACTTTACCTCGGTTGAATTGCTCGACTCTGAACCACTTGAATCGCAGGTGGAACGAATTGCAGAAAACTCATTTGAGATCGTTGAAGAAGCCACTGAAGAAACAATTAAACCAATCGATCTTCAACTCGAGCAAGCGTCAATCACCGAACTTGCGGGCATTGAACCTGCGACGATAGCGTTTTCAGATACTGAAATTGATAAAAGTGATACCGCAAATGCAGGAATCCAACCGGAAACTCAACCCGAGATTGAACCCGGTTTTGATACTGAATCCGAACCGGCGGCCGAAACCAATTCAGAACCCGTAAATGAGGATGAAGCCGTAGCCGTTGAGGAACCGGAATCCTATGGTCCGGTTTTAGAAAAAGCAGAATATGCCCAAAGGCTAATAGATAATGTGAAAAGCCTCCAACACGTTCAGCATATTATTTCAGGCGTTCAGCGTGAACAAATTCGAGAGAAACCGATTTCTTACGATACGGTGCCAGTAAAGCAAGCTCTTCATAAGTTCGTAGAAGCGGTTGAAAAATCAGATGATCTCCAAAGTTCAATTGCCGAATCTGCGTTGCATGAAGAACTGGGTAAATGGCACTCTGTCCTCCTGAGTGCGGACCGTAAAATATCAGTTGCGCATTTAAGAAGGTATTGTAAAGATACCAATCCCGCTCTTAGCGACGAAGCAGTTTCCTCGTTGGCCCGATTCTATCGCAATTCACCTTTCAATGAGGACGTTAGAAGCAAATTTGACCTCGTCGTAACCCGTTTATTCACCAAAAAAGGAAAAGACGATAAGCGGGAACCGGTTCTTCACCGTGATGAAATTCTGTCGACTGTTAAAGAATTATATGCGGAGTGGGCAAGCGTCTCGCTTTACAACGACGAAAATGAAGATTCCGACATAATTCTCGCGGCATTTAATTTTGAAGATTTTGTTGTTGAGGCAAATAAAGTTATGAGTTTTGATGAACTCATAAGAAACGGCTTTTTTAAGCGTGTAAAAAACTTTAAGGAAAAATTACAGGAAAATTTCTTCTCACCTCTGTTAGTTGCCGTTGCCGTGGAATGTAATGTTCTGATCGGAAATCGCTACATCGATCTGATACATGCAGAGCGCAAGAAGGTCGCCGATCGAACCGCCAGCCGTAAAACCAGGAAATTACAAGAAGATCCGGCTGAACTTATTTCAAGGCTTGAGGATGAATCCGCTGATGTTCAGGAAAGTGAGTTTCTCGGCGGTATAGCTAAGTTACTGCTTGAGGGAAAGAGGAAGTGGTTTACGGCCGCAGCGCTGGCATCATTTATTCTTGCAGTTTCGCTTTTTGGTTTTGGCTCTTTTAGCAGCAAGGAAAAGGAAATCGCGCAGTCACTACAGTCTGAAGATGGAGTGGTCGTTAATCTGGAGAAATCGACCTTTAGCAGTTATATTCGGTCGGCCCGAATAAAGGGAGATATGTTTTTTGGTACAACGACAAGCGCCTGGGACAAATTGCCTTATTCTAAAAAGGAAGATTTGTTAAAGAAGATCCAGCTTGCCGGCGAAGAGCGCGGATACTCACAAGTGCAGCTGTCAAATCTTAAGGGAGAGTCTGTCGGGTTTGGCTCAGAATCGGGGATCAACGTGATCGAATAAGTCCTTGGTAAAACCGGGATGGCGCGGAATACACCCGGATTTTGAGTTTCAAAAATGTCTGGTGTAAGTAAGTAACGAGATCGGATGGAAATATAATCAAATGAATTTATTCGAAAATTTAGTCGACGAATTGAAGGAAGAGAACCTGCTTGAAGAGACGGTCATTAATACCTCTAAAGAGCGCAAGGCTGCAAAACTCAAGGATCAGGACGCGCCAGAGGATCTTTCCGCGCTTGAAAATTCTGCCGGAGATCCTGTAATGCCTGTCGATCTCGATGAACCTGACGAATGTACTGATGAAACTCCAGATCTTACTGATTTCCATTCGCCGGTCGATAACGACACAGATTCGCAGACAGAAACGGCCGATGAGGAAATACAGCAAACTGACGAAGATCGTGACTTAGAAGAAGACACCCCGGAATCCGAAGAAGACGAATCCGGAATAGTTGCCGAAGGAACCGAAGCAGATGTGGCTGAATCGCGGGAAATGACCTTAAAGCAGGCGTATTCTCAACGCATGAGTGATGAGGTAATGAGTTTGGACGCCGTCGAACACGTTGTTTCCGGTATCGAACGCGAACAAATGCGAACGGTGCCGCACCGGTATGACGTAGTTCCGGTAAAGCAAGCGCTTCATCTATTTCTGACCGAATTTAAGACACTCGAATCGCCCGAACCTACGGAATCCGAAGCGACACTTAGAAAAGAGATCGAACGCTGGCATACTTCGCTGATAAACCGCGATTCGGATATCCCAACACCTTTATTACGACTTTATTGTGATGACAGCGGACTAAATTCAAAATCTCTCGGTTCACTCGCCAGGTTTTATCGAAATTCACCATTTTCAGAAAGCGTCAGAAGTAAATTTGATCTGGTGATAACCCGATATTTTACCGATGAGGCTGACGGAAATCGCCGCGAAATGAGTCTTGAGAGGGAAGAACTTATCGCCGCCGTAACAAAACTTTATGAAGAATGGTCAAGCGTTCCGGTATATTCCGTAGATGAAGAAGATTCTGAACTGATCCTGGCGGCGTTTAAGTTTGAGGATTATATTAATGAGGCCAAGAGGTGCCGAAGTTTTGATGAGCTTTTAACAAATGGATTTTTTAAGCGAATAAAAGGATTCAAGAAAAAAACAAGTGAGAATTTCTTTGCGCCGCTGCTTGTAGCTTCGGCCGTCGAATGCAACGTCGCGATCGGAAACAGGTACGTAGACCTGATCGAACAGGAACGCAGAAAATCGGGTGCGGACGCCTTAGGTGAACGATATGGCGGAAAGCATGATAAATCGATATCAGAAGCAACAAGTAAAACACTCCAACTTTCGGATCTGTTGAAAGAACAGGAAACGGAACGCCGACGCCAAAAGAATCGCGGAAAAATCAGCAGCTTGGTAACCGGATTGCCGCCAAAGGAAACTAGCGGGAAGAAGTCTAATCATACATACACGATCGTAATGGGAGTTCTAATTGCGTTCGGCTTGTTGGTATGCGGTTATCTTACGTATAGCGCTTTAGTAGGCGACCCCGTAAATTTGACCGAAAGCGAAGAGAAGATAAGACTCGAGCGCTCATTCATGCACAAATTTGTCAAGAGTTCGACCATCAAAGACGGGAAGTTTTCAGGCGCCGTGACTGCAAATTGGAATTCTCTAACCACAGCCGAAAAAGAAGAAGTAATAACGAAAATTGCGGCTTTAGGTAAGGTAAAAGGATACGAAAAAGTAGAATTAACCGATGATTCCGGAAAAGTGATCACTTCAACGTTAGGGACAAAAGTTGAGTTCGCAAAATAGCCTGGGAATTGTAAGACGAAGTTTTGAAGTTCACGCCTGCTAGTGTAATATCTTTCTTTTGAAATTGCGCAGCGTTGCGCGGAATTTCCCTACGAGTGCAGATAATTTGATCACAATTTCAGGAGAATAAATGAACGCTAAACATGTACTGACATATGCAGCAGATCAAGGTGCGAGGTTTGTCTCAATACGCTTTACGGATCTAGTTGGATCCTGGCATCATCTTACGTATCCAATTGACCAACTTACAGAGGATACCTTTGATGAAGGATTCGGTTTCGACGGTTCATCGCTTCGAGGCTGGGCCGCGATAAACGAATCCGATATGCTTTTGGTTCCGGACCCGACACGCTGTTGGGTGGATTCGTTTGCGGAAGAAACGACGATCTGCCTTATCGCAAACGTCGTTGAACCGATTACAAAAGAAGGCTACGGACTTGACCCGCGTTCGGTTGCGCAAAGGGCTGAAAGTTATTTGAACTTTACCGGAATTGCGGACACCATATTTGTTGGACCGGAAGCCGAGTTTTTCATATTTGACGATGTAAGTTTTCACAATGAGCAATATTCGTCCGGATACGATCTAAATTCTGAGGAAGGGCACTGGAATACAAGCCGGGTCGGAGACGAAATGAACCCCAATTTGGGTTATCATGTTCGACCGAAAGGCGGGTATGTTCCGGTAGCTCCGACAGACTCGCTCATCGATCTGAGAAATACGATGTCGATGATCATGGGAGAAGTTGGGATTCACGTCGAGTGTCACCACCACGAAGTTGCGACCGCCGGACAATGTGAGATCGATTTTAGGTTTTCAAACCTTCTTGCGACGGCTGATAATCTTCAGTTGTTCAAATATATCGTAAAAAATACTGCGGCTGCCCACGGAAAATCGGCTACGTTTATGCCAAAACCGATCTATGGCGACAACGGTTCGGGTATGCACTGTCACCAATCTCTTTGGAAAGACAATCAGCCGCTATTTGGCGGAGATGAGTATGCAGGACTTTCAGAAATGGCTCTCCATTATATCGGCGGCTTGCTCAAGCACGCTCCTTCGCTTATCGCATTTGCCGCACCGACAACGAATAGTTATAAACGACTTGTTCCCGGATATGAGGCGCCTGTCAATTTGGCTTATTCTGCAAGAAATCGATCCGCAGCCGTCAGAATACCGATGTTTTCAGCAAATCCGAAAGCTAAACGGGTTGAATTCAGGCCGCCGGATCCGAGCTGTAATCCATACCTTACTTTTGCAGCATTACTTATGGCTGGTTTGGATGGAGTTCAGAATCGGATCGATCCGGGTGCTCCGCTTGATAAAGATATTTATGATCTTCCGCCGGAAGAACTGAAAAATGTACCTTCGCTTCCCGGATCTCTTGACGCTGCGCTCGAAGCACTTGAAAAAGATCACGAGTATTTGCTGAAGGGCGACGTTTTCACGACTGAACTGATAGAGCGTTGGATAAAATATAAGAGAACGAATGAGATCGAACCGCTTCGGTTGCGTCCGCATCCTCTTGAGTATTCAATGTATTACGATATTTAATGTTTGTAAGGTTAAACGATTTCCCGGCAGTTCAAATAAAATATGGCTGCCGGGTTTTTGTTTTAAATCAAGTTGGGTAGAATGCACTTATGGATGTTCAACCGGTGAACTTAGAAGGGAATTTTGTAAAACTTGAGCCATTGACCGCCGATCATATTGATCTACTTAGCCTTTTTTGTTTTGATGAAAATATATGGCGCTGGTACCCGTATTCTATAACACAGATAGAGGAGTTGAAATTATATGTAAATGACGCGTTAGCTCATCAGGAGTTTGGTACCCAACTTCCATTTGTGATCATCGAACATTCTACAAATTCTGCTGTCGGCTGCACGCGTTTTATGAATATCGATACCAAGAACCGACGGGTTGAGATCGGATCGACATGGATCGACCCAAAATGGCAGAGAACTTATGTCAACACCGAAGCAAAGATCTTACTGCTATCACATGCGTTTGAGGTTTGGAAATGTATTCGCGTTGAGTTTAAGACTGACGCAATGAACAAAGCATCCCGCGATGCTATTGCGCGGCTCGGTGCGAAAGAAGAGGGAGTTCTTCGTCAACACATGGTTACTGAATCGGATCGTCTTCGTGATTCAGTTTACTTTAGCATTCTTGACCGGGAATGGAACGATGTGAAGGCGGGCTTAAATGCAAAACTTCAGAATTACTCGAATACCAATAGCTGAATTTGAGGTATAATTTCAACTATGGAAAAGCTAAGCGTAATTTGCCCTTGCTGTGAATCAACCTTGATGATCGATACGCAAACGGGCGCTATCATTTCACATGAGCAAAAAGGAAAGAAATTGTCCTCTTTCGAAGATCTTAAATTGGATATGGATAAGCGAAAGCAACTGACGGACCAGCTTTTTGCTCAGGAACAGCAAACTCAAAAGGAC
>JBGTEI010000398.1:0-9521 GCA_041747875.1 Pyrinomonadaceae bacterium
TATCTGCGACCTTTTCTTCGGAGTTTTTTTCGTCCGCTTTCGGAACATTGATAATGATCGGATCAAACAAACTGCGATCCGTGCGTATCGCTTCGTCCGTTTTCTTTATCTGACCTTCCTTTGCCGTAGTTTTCGGATCAAACGGCGGAAGCTTAGTGATATTGGTTTTAGGATTTAAGATCTTGTCGGAGGCCGATAAAGATTCGGTGGTTTTTTCATTTTCGGTCGAAGGAATCGCAACAGGCTCTTTATCAGAAGCAATTTTCTCACTTACCTTTTCCTCAGCGACCGGAGGAAGTATTGCGATATTTGTATCAGGATCGAGAATTTTGTCTCCCTCAGTTATTTCCTTTTCGGACGCGGGTTTCACACTTTCAGTTAGTTTTGAATCCGTTTCAATGACCTTATCGGGCTGAGGGTCTGAAACATTCGCATTTACGATCGGCTCATTTTTTGCCTCGGCTGGCGGCCTTTTGACCACCGCGGATTTTGCGACCGGCACGCGGTTTGGAACGTTTCTCCCGTCGAGAGACGTCGGTGCGGAAGATTCATTTTCATTGACCCTTCCACTATTTTGTTCGGCTGCTTTTTCCGCCGGTTTCTCAGTTGTTTCTGCGATCGGCTTATTCGTGAAAATACTTGTGCGGGGAACCTCGTCTGTTTTTTTGTTTAGCCTTTCTTCGAGTCCATCCAGACTGCCGTTTAATTTCGTGTAGAGATTCTCGACCACGATCTTTCTTACACTGCCGTCATGTTCCGGAGAATAACCTTTTAAATAGGCATCAAGAGCTTCCGCCTCTTTTCCCTGAGCTTCGAGTATCGTCCCGAGCTTCCATTGAGTCGACCTGGACCACGTACTGTCTTTCGGAAGCACCGTATTTGCAAGCTTGAGCTTTAATATCGCTTCATCCGTTCTGTCTTGCTGATACAATGTCCATCCGGCAATTTCTTCTATCTTTCCGCGGACAATTTTTGAAAGTGTTTGTCTCGGAATATCCGGAACAATTATCGTCTGACCGCGCGCCGCCGCTAATTTTCTACTTTCATATAGCTCATCGGCGAGTATCGCAGCCGAGGGAGTTGTCACTTCCAAAGCTTTTTCAACGCCAAAAACAGCATCTTTTGTAATCTCTAAAACCTTCGGCAAAGCATTTCGCTTATCGAGAAGTGCGTTTGCAACGAATAGCTGGCGGTGCATCTTCATTTTATCGTCGCCGCTGATAAATTGATCGGCGGCCGCTTCTACGCCCGTTTCGGGTCCGTCAGAATCGAGCTCCTGAGATAAATTTAGAAGTTCTTTAAGTTTTAGTGAATCGCGGGAATTATCGGCAGACGAAAATTGGAAAATACTCGCTCGTCTTTCGCGCGAAAGCAGGTCGATGAAATCTTCAGATTCAGCCGCGATCCGGCCGCCGAGTTTGGTTTTCAAAACTCCATTTTCAACGACAAAACTTTTTCGCAGTCCTTCCGCGGCTTCCTTATAAAAACCGGCAGCCATACGGGTTGCTGCAAGTTCGTATTCGAGTGTCGGAAAATTTCCGTATTGACGCGCCGTAAGAAGCATTATTTCCGCCGAAAGCGGATCGCCGGTCAATATCAGCCCTCTTGCGAGTGCGATGTACGTCCACGCATAGCGCGGTTCAAATGTGAGCACCTGCCGTGCAGTTTCAACGGACCGCGGTCCGTTCTTATGCGCCGCATACCAATACGATGCACCGGTCAGCAATATCAAATTATTTGGATTTTGCTCAAGCGACTTCGCCATTTCGGCTTCCGCTTCAACCCTTCTCTCTGCATCGAAAAGCGAAAGGACCAAACCCGTTTGTGCGCTTACGTTCGTCGGATCTGTTTCGAGAATTCCGCGATATATTGAATTTGCCTCATAAGGTTTTCCAAGTGCGCGAAGCATTTCCGCGAGGTTTAACTTCGTCGGAATCGATTCCGGTTCGATCTCAAGAGATTTGGAAAAAGCTTCTGTCGCCGCTTCCAGATGAAAATCCATTCGATTTGCAAATCCGATCGTGTGGTATGCCGCGGCGGATCCCGGATTCGTTTCGATCACTTTTTCAGCGATTCTTTTTGCATTGTATGCATCTTCTACGGTCAAATAAAATGTCGCCAACCCGAGAAGCTGCGTCGGGTTTCCACCAACCTTTTCCTCGATCATTTTTGCGACTTCTATTGCACCTTCTCTTTGGCCGCGAAAAAATAAATTTGACGGAAACTTTACAAGCAGCCCCGAAAACAACTTATCCGAAACCGGCATCGGAACTTCTTCGACCGCGAGGCGGAAAAGTCTGAGACCTTCCTCCGTTTCGCTATATCTCAGTTTTTCGTCCGCAAGTTCCGCGCGCGAACCTACGATGATCTCCTGTGCTCTCACTTTCCGGGCCGATTCCGGAAAGTTCTCGAGAAACTTCTTGAGCAAAGTAATTCGTTCGCCGGCCAAAGACTGATTTATGGCATTTTCGAATTCCTCTTTTTCGTCTAATTTTTTTGGAACGGGTGAAGATTTGTCCGTAGATTTAACCGCGACCGTCACATTTCTTTCCTGGGAAATTGAGACAATAGAAAATGCGAGGATGAAAAGTAGTATTGCTAAGTTCTTCATGACGTAAAAATCTTTGGTCATTGTATTTTGCAAAGATAATAACACGAAATTGCATTAATTAGCTTCCGGTTCTATTCTCAAATCTATGAACGAACTTAATGAAGTTTGGACACAAGACATGGAAAATGCGATCGCCGAGGCAAAAATGACCGGGCGATACGAACTCGCAGACTATCTGGCTCTTCGGACTACGAATGACGCGGTTCGCCGTGAAAGCATCAAGTGGCTATTTGACGGCGTGCTCGAGATCGTTTTTGCATTTAACAACCACGGCGCAAATATAAAGATCGATCAGAAGGACAAACATTCTTTCAAATTCGGTAATTCAAATCTTTCCGGATCAGTGCTTAATCTTAGGCAGGGAGTGAGATGTTTGAGCTTTGAAGCGGGTTGGACTCAAAGCCCCGGCGACGGCGTAATGCGGGCCGGAGCGCTGGCGCACGTCAGGATAAGCCATTTCGGATTCCCCAAACGATCCGAAGAATTGGCACTTCATCGTTTCGAAGACACTCCGCAATGGTTTTCGCTTGACGGCGAAAGTCATCGTATCTCGTTTAATTTGAAAGGCTTACGGAAGCATTTCGAAACGTTTCTCGGATGATGAGCGCGACACATATTTAGGTTAGTTTGAGCTTTTCGTTTTCAATTGATCTGGGGTATCATAGAACTAACGCAAAACGTTAAAGGAGTTTTTTTTATAGTGAAGTCAGAACTGAGTACCCTAATTGAGCTGCAAAAAACAGATACAAGAATAAGACAGCTAAACGAAAATATAGAAACCGCAAATGAAAGGCGTGCAACCCTCGAAGAAGAATTCGAACAGCACGCCTTTTCTATTCGCGAAATTCAAAACAATCGCGACGAAGCCCGCGCCAAACGCGCCGAACTCGAAGTTCATATCGCTGAAGCCAAATCCAGTCTCGAACGTGCAAACCGTAATTTGACAACGGCTACCGACCAAAAGCAATACGAAGCCGCAATGCGCGAGATCGATGTCATCAATAAACAGATCTCCAAACACGAAACGGACATTCTCGAAAATATGGAAGTATCCGAGGCCGCTGAGAAAACTTTGGAGGAGCGTTCGGAAGAGGTCGAAAATCTCGAAGGAAACTGGAAAAAGACGCAAGCCGAATTTGATAAAGAGCTGAAAGCAAATAAATCGGAGCTAAATAAGCTTGCCGGCGAACGCGAAAAGGTTTTCGCCGAAGTTTCACCCGCCCTTGCTTCGGCATACGATCGTCTCGTAACAAGAAGCAAAGACGGGATCGCCGTTGCCGAAGTTATAGATGAAGCCTGCAGTGCGTGTTTTATGAAACTCCGCAAGCAAATACTTGTCGATCTAAAAACGACGAGCCAGATCTTTGAATGTGAAAACTGTACAAAAATTATGTACGTCGTAGCTGATGATCAAAGCGAAGCGGTAGCGTCTTAGAAATACTACTAATAAAAGACGGAAGCAGGGAGTGAATTGATATCTCTGCCTCCGTTTTACTTTGCCCACTCATCGGAAACAGTCACATCGACCTTGATCGGGACTTTTGAAATATATTCTTCCGCCGCCCTGATCATTGAAGATTCAAGTTTCGTTGCGGCATCTTCCGCCTCATTCGCTTTTACTTCAATTACAATTTCATCGTGAACGATATTGACAAGGCGCGCGGAAGTGCCTTGAAATTCAACGTGGAGAATTCTCAGTGCGAGTTTTAAAATATCGGCAGAAGTACCCTGGATCGGCATATTCTTACCGTAGCGCTGGGCTGAAGATACCTGCTGTCGGTCGGTTTCATCAAAACGAAAACGTGCCAAACGGCCTGAAGCAGTTCGCGCACTTCTTTCTTCTTTAGCTCTTGTCGCCGCGCCCCGCAGCCATCCATCAAGCGCACGATAGGTCGTAAAATACTTTCTCAAAATATCTTCTGCTTCCGATTGCGAAACTCCGGTCATCATCGCAAATCTTTGCGAACCGATCCCGTAAACGACGCCAAAATTCAGACGCTTTGCAAATGTCCGCTGGTCTGCCGTAACATCTTCGGGCTTTATTCCAAATACCTGAGCTGCGGCAGAGGCGTGAAAATCTTCGCCGGATTTAAATGCATTTATAAAATTTTCGTCACCGGAAAATTCGGCTAATATGCGGAGTTCGATCTGAGAATAATCGGCGATGATTAGCTTATTTCCATCTTCGGCGCGAAAACACCGGCGATATTCCTTTTCATGCGGGATCTGCTGAAGGTTTGGTTTTGAGCACGAAAATCTTCCGGTCGGAGCGCCGATCTGGCGAAAATCGGCATGAATTCTTCCCGTTTCCGGCAGAATAAATTCAAGTATATTTTCGCCAAAACTCGATAGTGATTTTGCGATCTTCCGATACTCTAAAAGTTTTTCGACAACCGGATATTCATTTGCCAGCGGCTGAAGCCGCCAACTGCGCAACGAATCCGGCACGGGAACGCCAAGATTCTTGAGCGCATCCGTGACCTGCGGCTGCGAATTCAAATTGATCTCGGCTACTCCAAAAAGCGAAGCCTGCGCGACACCTGCAGAAAGAAGCTTTTGCAATTCCATCCCGACGATATCTTGCTGTGCTTTTACTTTTTCAAGCTGCTCACGCCAGCGCGCCGCGTCAAGGTAAAATCCGTTTAGCTCCATCACGGCGATCGGTGTAACGCATGCAAACTCGAGTTCGGCAGCTCCATCGAGGCCGTCTTCCCGAAGTTTTTCCGAAATTTTCTCTCTTAGCGGAATCATCGTCGCTGCATCTTTTGCCGCATACTCGACCTGTGACTGTGACAATTCTTCAGCCGCCCAATCACTTACCTGTTCGCTTTTGTCGAGTTCGGTTCCGAGGAAAAAGCTTGCAACTTCCGCGAGATTATGTCGCCGATCCTGATCGCCGGCGGAAATTATCTGGCTTGCAAGAAACGTATCGAATGTTCCGCCGAGTTCGACGTTGAGATGATGAGCGATCCACTTTGCGTCAAACTTTGCGTTGTGCGCGACCTTTACCGGCTTCTTCGCCGAAAGAATATCGCGCAGAGGATCAAGCTCGGAGATCGTTCGCGGATCGCCGAATTTTGCGAAATCCTTAAGGTCAATGACGACCGTGTTTTTGCCGTTGCTCAATTGAACAAGACGAATTACGCCGTCAAAAGGATCAAGGGCCGTAGTTTCGGTATCAAAGCCCAGATACTCTTCCGTTTTGAAACCTTCGCACGCTTCCTTCAGCGCTTCCGGATCGCTGATCATCTGAAAATAAACTTCCATATTTTTCTAATGTTAATCGGAAAACGGCAAATCACAAACTATGCGGATCCATAAATTGTTTGATTCTGCGTTTACCAAACAAAAAAAAACATTTATACTGATTTTGGTTTGCGGAATAAGTTAAAAGATTTATTTTGAAGCAAATACACAAGATAGTATAAAGATTTTAATAGTTAGTTTTGTCAGAAAGTTTTACGCGGGTACGAAGCACGGTTATTCGATAATTAGTAGCTCCCCGTAATGAAAAGCAAAAGTTGCTTTTTACAAACGAATTCCTACGTGAATAGATCAAAATCCCTTTGGTTTCGGAAATCTTCCAAAATCACATTCATTTTGAACAATAAGGATTTTATTCAATTCGAGTGAGATCCCAGTTTGTAAAAACTCAGTTTATATAATTTGCTTTCCAAGAAAACCGGTCTTCAGTTCTGAAGGCGCACGTTTTAATAAACTCAAAACGATCCGACAAACCTACCAAAATATAAATCCTTTTAAATAAAGAAGGAATAACTATGTCTAAAGAAATGATAATCAGCGTCAATGGACGCGAAAAGAAAATTGCCATCCTGGAAGATGGAAAAGTTACAGAATTTTATATCGAACGAAACGAAGATAATTCCGGCGTCGTCGGAAACATCTACAAAGGCCGCGTACAGAGAGTTTTACCGGGTATGCAGTCCGCGTTTGTCGATATTGGCCTCGAACGTGATGCGTTTTTGTATGTCTCTGATTTTTTTGATGAAGAAGAAGAGATCGAACGCATCGTTATGGAAAAATCCAAAGAGCAGAAAACTCCTGACGAAGCCGATCGGGAAGCGACTGACGTCATCCACAAAGAGCGTTTGAAACGCGATAAAAAGATCGACGACGAACAGGAAAAGGCAGAGATCGTAGAAGTTTCTGACGATAAAGATTCGCGGGACGATTCCAATACAAGACAGCGGAAAGGTCAGACCTCCAGAAAACGCGGCAGACCGGACAGGAAATCGGATAAGCCGAAAGAACAGGAAGAGCAGCCGGATAAGGAAGAAAAACAGGAAGATAAGCGGCAGCATAGACCAAAACGGGATGAACGCAAGAGTTCACGAAATGACCGACCCGGAAAACGCGAGAATGTTTTAGATGTCTCGGATCTTAAGATCGAGGAATCAGGATTTGAAAGGATCGTGGATGAAGACGAAGATACCGGCGAAATGCTAAAAGACGCGATGATGCAGGAAGCGATCACGGATAAAGTAAGATCGATCGAGTTTGATATGGAAACCGATGATGAGGTCGAAGTAGGTTCGTTGATCGATTCGGTTGAGGTTCAAAGCAACGGATTCCAAAGAGTTGCTGACGAAGAAGATGAAGATGCGGGCGGCAAGAAAACTTCCAAGCGAGCTCCGAGAAAAAGAGGCAGCAGAGCGAAAATACCAGCTGCCAATAAACGAAACGCTGCAAAATCAGCAGAAGGAACGGATAATGATGAAGCCGGTTCTGGTTCGGACAGTGAAGAAAAAACGAGAGATTCGAAAAAATCGTCGAGATCCGGCAGTTCCCGTTCAAAAAGAGGCTCTTCCAGAAAGAGCTCCGCGAAATCTAAAAAAACCACAGATGAAGAAGTTATGGAAGATGCGGAAGCAAGCGTAACGGAATCGGCCGATGTTGCGGAAATGGCTGTCAGACGCGGAAGCAGAGGCGGAAGACGTCCAACCGGCAAAAAACCCGCTGCATCGTCGACACCGCCCGATACCGAATCACAAACTCATACAGATAAGAGTTATAAAACAACGGAGATCGATGAGCCGATCACTGCTGAAGGCGAAATTGCAGATGCAGAGTTTCAATCAAAAGGAAGCCCGCGCCGCAGCAGCAGCAGAAGACGCAATGACAGATCTCAACCAAAGATCTCTGATCTGCTTCATGAGGGTCAGGATGTTCTCGTACAGATCGCAAAAGAGCCGATCGCCAGAAAAGGCGCCCGGATCACATCGCATATCGCGCTTCCCGGGAGATATATCGTTTATATGCCAACGATCGAACATCTTGGAGTTTCGAGAAAGATCGGTTCGGCAAAGGAAAGAAGCAGACTTCGCAGCGTTCTCCAAAAAGTCGTTTCCGATAGAAAGATCCAATCCGGCGGTTTTATTGTAAGAACAGCCGGTACCGGGAAATCCGAAGAGGAATTGGGTGATGATGCAAATTATCTGGTCAATACCTGGAAGGAAATAAAGAAAGACGCCGAAAAAGGAAAATCTCCGACAGTGATCCATCAGGATCTGGACATTATTCTGAGACTTCTGCGCGATCATCTTTCGGACGAATTTACCGCGATCCGTGTAGATTCCGAAGAAGAATACCTGCGCATCGTGGAATTCGTAAACAGGATCCAGCCGAAATTCGTCAAGCGTGTGAAGTTCCATACACTTGATGAACCGATCCTCGAAACTTATGGAATTAGCGAAGAGATCGATAAGGCGCTCAAACATCGCGTCTGGTTAAAATCCGGCGGATATTTGGTAATAAACCAAACCGAAGCGCTAATTGCGATCGACGTAAATACAGGAAAATTTGTCGGAAAAGGAAATGCGCGTCTTGAAGACACGATCACGAAAACGAATATGGAAGCCGTTGACGAGATCGCAAGACAGATCCGGCTTCGCGACCTCGGTGGGATCATCGTACTCGATCTGATCGATATGGAAGACCGCCGCAACCGAAATAAGGTACTTCAGGCACTTCAGGAGCGTTTATCAAATGATAAATCACCGACTAAAGTTTTGTCGTTCAACGATTTCGGCTTAATAATTATGACGCGAAAACGCGTTAAGCAATCTTTGGAACGCACGCTTTGTTCGCCTTGTAATTATTGCGAAGGTGCCGGTTGGGTAAAATCCGCGCAGACGATCTGCTACGAAATACTTGATGAAGCACGGCGTTTGTCAAAAGGACTAAACGATGTCAGGCAAACTACTTTGCGCGTACATCCTGAGGTTGCGAAGATCATGCGAAACGGCGAACGCGCAGTATTTGACGAGATCGAAGAATATCTCGGAATTGTAGATATTACGGGTGATCCGACGATTCATCAGGAACAATTCGATTTCGCGTTTATCTAGGTTTACTTATAGCGCAGTCGCCGACGCGGCTATCCTGGGAGCGAGACGCTCCCAGGATTTTTTTTTGGCCGGCATTTTTAGAGCTTTAATTTTTTCCGCAGCACTTTTGGATCAGCAGGTTTGCTAAAAATCTCATCATTGATCCTTTGGTCGTATTTTATCGATTCATAGTTAACGCGATATGCCTGAACATCGTCCGTATAATGATCCACAACGGTAGGCGTTAAAATTCCCTGATACGAGATAAATCGAGCGTATCTATTTTCCTCGACGATATGTTTTTTTTCAGGATCATACCGCTTGTAAAGAGACTTCATCGGCAATCCTTCATCTGAAAATTCATACTCAACTTCAAATCCATCGGAAAACGTTAATTTCAAAACATCATTTCGCTTACCAAGACTCGCCTGGCGTCTTCCGACATAGCTTAGCTCGGCTTCATCTTTCCAATCATGGCGTAATAAATAATCGTAGCCGCTCCTTACGCTTTTTTTGAAACTTTCGATCGAGCTTTCAGGCTGATCCCGGAAACTTTCAAAATT
>JBGTEI010000399.1:0-5277 GCA_041747875.1 Pyrinomonadaceae bacterium
TCTGGATCTACGAAATCGAGGGAATCGAAATTCAGCGAAAGATCTTTATGGTAAATGGAAGTAACACTACTGTTTGCCAGTGGTCGGTCTTATCAAAAATTGCAGGGCGCGACCGCCGGCTAAAACTTACGCTAAAACCGCTATTGTCTTTTGTTGATTATCATTCACTTCAGCACGAGACAGCCGATTTTGATTGCGACTTCGAGCTTGCGAACGGCGTAATTACATTGAGCCCTCAAAATGTCTTGCCTAAACTCTTTTTTCGTCATAATGCGCTGAAGATTGAAAAAACCGGTTATTGGTACAAAAATTTCGAGTATGCGATTGAAAGATCCCGCGGATTTGATTTCCATGAGGACCTTTTCCAACCTTTTTCAATGGAGTTTGATCTCGAGACGAACGCCGAAGTCACAATTTCAACTGAAACCGAAGATCGTCCTGAAGTTTCAGATCTCGAATCCGCCGAAAAACTTCGCCGCGAAAGACTAGTTGAGATCGCCGCGACTGATGACGAACTGACAAGGCAGCTCACTTTAGCGGCAGATCAATTTATTGTTTCGCGCGGTGAAGGGGACACGATAATTGCCGGATATCCGTGGTTCTCGGATTGGGGACGTGACACGATGATCGCGCTTCCCGGATTAACACTTTCAACAAATCGCGAAGGCATCGCAAAAAATATCATTCTCGAATTCTCAAATCATATCTCCCGCGGAATGATCCCGAATCGATTTCCGGATCAGGGTGACGAACCGGAATACAACACCGTAGATGCGACACTCTGGTTTATCGAGGCGATCCGTGCCTACCTCGAAAAAACCGGAGACTACGATTTCATCAAGGAAAGCCTTTATGAAAAACTTGTTGAAATAATCTATTGGCATCAGAAAGGAACGCGTTTCAACATTCAAGTTGACGAAGATGGACTTATTTTTGCCGGTGAAGAAGGGCTCCAACTTACCTGGATGGATGCAAAGTACGGCGATGAAATTTTTACACCACGGATCGGGAAACCCGTTGAGATCCAGGCTTTATGGTATAACGCGCTTAAGGTTATGAGCGACCTCGCCAGGCGCTTCAAAGATAAGGACGGAAAACATATTTACGAAAAAATGGCAAAACAGGCAAAGAGATCCTTTAACGATCAATTTTGGAATGAAGAGGATGAATGTCTTTATGACGTCGTAAATGGCGATTTCCGCGATCCTTCGATCCGTCCAAACCAGATCTTCGCAGTTAGTTTGAAGCATTCGATGTTGAGTATGTTTCGCGCGAAGAAGATCGTTCAAAAGGTTGAAGCCGAATTGTTTACGTCTGTTGGACTGAGGTCGCTTTCGCCGAATGATCCTTCCTACCGCGGAATTTACGATGGCTCTCCGTATGAAAGAGATTCTTCCTATCATCAGGGAACGGTTTGGGCATGGCTGATGGGAGCGTTTATCGAATCCGTCCGCCGGACATATCCAAAAGGCCGAAAATCGAGACAGTACGTTTCAAAGATCCTCGAAGGATTTGAAACGCATCTTCATGAAAAGGGAGTCGGGCAGATATCCGAGATATTTGACGGCGACCCGCCTCATCTTGCCCGCGGTTGTTTTGCGCAGGCTTGGAGTGTCGCAGAATTATTGCGGGTAATAAAGTGACCATGTTTTTGCTGCAAGAATCGCGCTTGCCCTGCGTTCTAAACTTCGAATTCGGCGAAAGCCATTAAATTTAATTAAAAAGGAATCAGAAAAAATGAAAACACGAAATTTAGCGTTGTTGGCTGCACTAACCGCAACACTGTTCACGGCTTGCACCGGAATGAAAACCGGTCAGACGGACACTTCAAAAAATGACCCGGAAAGCAAGACTGAATCACCAAAAACGGTGAAGATCAAAGACGGATATGTGGTTTCAGAAGAAGGAACGGCAAAAGAAAAACCTGAATCCGGCAAAGCGAATATTCAAGGTACCGTTTTGTATAACGAGAAACCCGCGGCAAATATTGAAGTTAAACTTTGCGAAAACTTCAGCACATTTTCGGGCTGCAGCGGTTCCGAATTTAAGACAAAGACCGGCGATAACGGCGAGTATCTTTTCAAAAACGTCGATCCAAAGGATTATCAAGGTCTGCTTGCGAAGGTATTTGATACGGATATGTACATTTTTGCAGCACAGAGTTTTGGGATCGTTTCGGCAAAATACAAGATCGAAGCAAATACCACTTTTTTTGCGCCTGCAACAAATTTATTCAAAACGGATCTAAAGATTGAAAACCTGAAAGCGAATGCGAAGATCGACGCAAAAGATTTCGAACTCAAATGGGAAAAATATCCGGACGCAGCGTATTACAAATTCGGACTTTATCCTGCTGAAAGTTCGGTAACTTCTCCCTATATAAATCAAAAAGCCGAAGGAGAAACCTTCAAATTTGAAAAACCGTTAACAGCCGGCAAATATCGTCTGAAGATGGATGCCTACAATTCAAATGATGTAAAGCTTTCCGGACTTAAGGAAGATATAGAGTTTTCGGTTTCGGGAGACGCGGAAAAGCCGGGGTCGGAAGACACTGAAGCTGTTAAGGATAAAAAGTAATCCGTTATTACAACAACAACAGCCCGCGAAATTTCGCGGGCTGTTGTTGTTTCGGATCATTTCGTCGTTTGATCATTCCGTTTTCTTTCTTTCAGTTTTTGCAAAGTAACCCTCACGATGAGTAAGTTTTATTTTTTCCTTTTCCAGAACCGGATCCGCAACCTGAATCTCGATCTTCCGGTAGCTTCCGTCCCGGGTCTGATTGATCGGCTCATATACCAATAAATACTGGGATCGCATTTCTTCCTGGATCTGCTTAAAAGATGCGCGGAGTTCCATTTCGTCACGGGGGAAAAATGCCCGTCCGCCGGTACTTTCCGAAACTTTTTCAAGCGCTCCGCGGTTTACACCATCAAAATAATTATCACCGATTCCGATCGAATAGATCACAGCTTCGGCTTTGAGTGCTGCGCGTATGGCATCTTCCATTTTTGTCATCCCCGATGTATTTACACCATCAGTGAGTAAAACTATTGCGCGTCGCGTCTTATCCGGTGAGGGGCCCAAGATCTCATTACTTGTCACCCAGATCGCATCCCAGATCGCGGTCGAGCCGGTCACGTTTCGATTTTGACCCGACAATGGCGGTGTTCCCACAACCACCCCGGCACCGACGTAACCCGTAGGAGGAACAAAATTTACATTGTCGATCGCTCGCCGGAGCCGCGAAATATTGCTCGTCATTCCCTGCTCAAGCGTCGTCTCGCCCGTAAACGAAATTATCGCCACTTCATCTTTCTCGGGTCTTACAACCGATTCGAGAAACGATTTCGCCGCATCTTTTTCCTGCGGCAGAGTTCTCTCTTGAGACGCGCTCGTATCTATCAGTATAGTCAGCGAAAGCGGAAGATCGACCTTTCTGGCAAAAGCTACTAATTGCTGCTCTTCCCCATTTTCAAAAAGCTTCACATCGCCTTCTTTAAGATTTGTTAAGAGCCGGCGCTGCTTGTCCTGTGCGGTAAAAAGTACGTTTACGACCTCGGTATCGATATTTATCACTTCATCGTCTTCAACCGGAGGAGGCGTCGTAGAAACAACCGGATCGGTATCAGAATCAGTGTCTGAAGTGTCTTGAGCGCTGGCACTTTTCAATCCGAAAAACGCAGTTCCCAAAAACAAAACCCCGGCTAAAACCAATAAGATCTTTCTTAGTTTGTTCATAATACTTAACTCCAAATAGCCGCACGGATAAAATCTTATTGCTCTCGAAGCGTGTCCTTGATCGCACGATATTCTTCTTTTGTTCGAATCCGGTACTTCTTATCATTATTCGGATCGGCAAACTGCACTTCGATCTTTCGTTTCCTGCCGTCGTATTTTTGATCTGCCGGACGATAGGTCAAAATATATTGTGAGTGCAATTCTTTTGAGATCCGTGTAAAAGAACGTTCGAGCGAAAGCATGTCGCCTGTAAAAAACGCCTTTCCGCCGGTTGCTTCACAGAGTCTTTCAAGATATTTATCGCCCTTATCTTTTACCGTTCCCGCTTCAACACCCGGAACCGTCCCTAAAAACCCTGCTTTTGTTGAGATGCCGAAGATCGTCGTTTCGGTACGCTGTGCTATATCGATCGCGTCGTCGATCTCTGCACGGCTGAATGTATCGTCGCCGTCGGTAATTATTACGATCACGCGTCTTCCAGGCGCATTCCTCAGTTTTTCATCTGAAAACTGCCAAACTGCATCGTATAGCGCGGTTTGCGAACCCGTATCTTTTACCTTATCTACGGCGTCATCAAGAAGATCGAGTTTGTCCGTAAAGTCCTGACGGAGGTTTACGTCATGATCAAAGGTCATAAACGCGACTCTGTCTTTACGGAGCTTTGTAACGGTGAAAATAAAATTTTTGGCGGCTTCTTTTGAGAAGTTGAGCTTACCTTTTGTCGAGCTCGAGGTATCCATCAATACGCCAACATAAACCGCCGGGTTCGTCTGCTCATCCGTAAAGAATGTGGATTCCTGCCTGACACCGTCTTCAAACACAACAAAATCGCTGCGCTTCATACCTTTTACAAGATAATCTTCATCCTTTTTTGTCTTGCGCTTTTCAACCGTGATCGGCAAACGCACCTCGAAAGTCGTCACCGGATCATCGTCCTGCGCAAAAACCGGCAGCGATAAAATAGAAACAAAAACAACAAAATAAAATAGACGCGATAAACTTTTCATAAAGATTTGTGGATTATTTTTGGCAGCCTTACAACTCCGTTTCGATGCGCACCGCTTGAAGACTGTTGCCTCATCAAGAAAGGCATTATATCAGCGATCAAGGTGGCATGAAAACCGATCGGACGCACAATGCCTTGCCGGTTTTATTTGAGATCACGCTGTCACTTTAGCTTCCTGACGGTTTTGAAGCCGTTTCTTTCGAACCCCACGGCGGCGATGGGGCGGCGACCTCTTTAGTCACGTCAAATTGAATGCTGAAGAACCGATCGGTTCCGACGCGTCTCAGATTGTACGAGAAGAATTCATTTGTCAGGTCGATCCACCAAACGTTGGAGATCGCGGCCGGAATAACTTTGGCAGTTTCCTCATCCGCCGGAAATATCTGCCGTTCAGCTGAACCAGAATTGGTAGTTGTCCCTCCGTACATCGTCACTTCGTCGGGGTTTCCGTCTTCGTGCCGGTGATCATGTTTAAGCTCGATCCGATCGCTCTTTTTTGTCAAAACCCAGGTCCGTGAACGATCTTCCCCGAC
>JBGTEI010000400.1:0-1888 GCA_041747875.1 Pyrinomonadaceae bacterium
CGAATAATAGACGAGGGTTTATCGAGGTCCCGTCTCCCGATGGAAAAAAAGTCGCATTTATCAAGGATTACAATTTGTGGGTTCGCGATGTTGCAACAAAGAAAGAAACACAGCTGACAAAAAACGGCGTGAAAGATTACGGTTACGCGACCGACAATGCCGGCTGGACACGCAGCGACCGGGCAATTCTGCTTTGGTCACCCGATTCAAAAAAGATCTCGACATTTCAACAGGATCAGCGCAAAACGAGCGATATGTATCTCGTGACGACCAACATCGGCGCACCAAAACTCCAGCAATGGAAATATCCGCTTCCGGGCGATGAAAACGTTACGATGATCGAACGCGTGATCATCGAGGTCGATAAACCTAAAGTGATCCGCCTGACGATGGATCCCGATCAGCATCGCTCTACGCTTTGCGATGACATTTCCTGTACGGGAAGTTTTGACGACAATGAATGGAGCGCGGATGGAAAAACTCTGGCGTTTGTTTCTACGTCACGTGATCATAAGATCGCGGAATTTAGAATTGCTGATGCGGCGACAGGGAAGATCAAAGACGTTTATACAGAAACCGTTGATACTCAGTATGAATCAGGACAAGGCGCGATCAACTGGTCATACTTGCCCGAATCAAAAGAATTTATCTGGTATTCCGAACGCGATGATTGGGGCCATATTTATCTCTACGATCTATCGACGGGAAAATTAAAAAATCAGATAACCAAAGGGAATTTCGTCGTTACGCAGGTGGTAAAGGTCGACAGGAAAAACCGGGTTATTTATTTCAATGCAAACGGTCGTGAAGCCGGGCGAGATCCATATTTCAGCCATTTTTACAGCGTAAATTTTGACGGCAGCGGCCTAAAATTGTTGACGCCCGAAAACGGGAATCATCGCGTTTCGCTTTCAGATGACGGCAAATATTTTGTCGATATTTATTCGCAGCCCGACGTTGCACCTGTTTCCGTCTTGCGTGACATCAGCGGAAAAGAATTAATGACGCTTGAGAAAGCGGACATTACACGTCTAACCGCAACCGGCTGGAAACCGCCAAAACCGATCACGGTAAAATCGCGTGACGGAAAATGGGATCTCTATGGCTTGATGTTTACGCCTTCGAATCTGGATATGAACAAAAAATATCCGGTAGTAAATTATATTTATCCTGGTCCTCAGGGCGGCGGTGTAGGTTCGCGTTCGTTCTCGCCGGGTAGAAGCGATCATCAGTCGGTCGCCGAGCTTGGCTTTGTCGTCGTCGTCATAGATGGAACTTGTAATCCCGATCGCTCAAAATCCTTCCATGATGCCTGCTACGGCGATATGGCCGACAATACTTTGCCGGACCAAATTGCGGGACTCAAGCAACTGGCGAAAGATTACACTTTTATCGATCTTGAAAGGGTCGGCGTTTGGGGACACTCGGGCGGTGGTTTTGCTGCTGCGGCTGCGATGTTTCGTTATCCCGATTTTTATAAGGTTGGAATTTCCGAATCGGGAAATCACGACAACCGCAATTACGAAGACGATTGGGGCGAACGATATATCGGTCTGCTAAAAGGCGACAACTACGAAAAACAGGCAAATCAGATCTACGCCAAAGATTTCAAAGGCAAACTCCTTCTAGCTCACGGCGGTTTGGACGACAATGTTCCGCCGTACAATACATATTTGGTGGTCGATGCGCTGGTTAAGGCAAACAAGGATTTTGATCTGTTGATCTTTCCGAATGCGAGACACGGATACGGTGCGGATTCACTATACATGATGAGAAGGCGTTGGGATTATTTTGTCGAGAATTTGCTGGGTGCAAAGCATCCGAAGAATTATCAGATAAAAATGTCGCGATAATAAACAGGCAGAAACGCTGCGATGGGAAATACAGG
>JBGTEI010000401.1:0-3507 GCA_041747875.1 Pyrinomonadaceae bacterium
GTTCCGAATCAATATGTGAACCCACTGCAGCCCGCACTTTCCAGCAGCTTCAAGATCGATCGACCGCCGGGTGCGACTCGCAAAAACGACCAGGGATCGGGTAAATCGACTCTCGGACTAGAATAAAACGTTTATAAAAACTTGAAAAGATTTTCGACAAAATTTGACCCGCAAACATCCCGAAGCTTCTTGCTTGCAGTTGTTTTCATCGCGGCGATCGCTTTATTCTCGCCGGTTTATGGAAAAACTCTTAAGGAATACCAGGAAAATATAAGTCATCTAAAAACCGATTTCGCGACGATCATTGACAATAATAATTCCGGTGAGCCGGATGCTGATTATGAGAATGAATTATTTGAAGAAGTGCCAAAAATTCTTCCGGCAGAGGAAACGATCGAATCCGGCGAAAGATCGTTTTCGGTAAATAATGTCTGGATCACTTCGAGGATCGCCGACTATAAGAATGAGACCCGGAATCAAAAACGTAAAGAGACAATTCTCAGTGAGATCTACGAAAGACTCGAATCCATAGAATTGAAACTCAGGGAACTCGAAGCTTCGAAAGATTCTGCTCAGACAAAGGACGCAAACAAACGGAAGATCGCTGAAATACTAAGCCGCGAACAGTTTCAAAAACCAACCGATACGGGTGAGTCATTTTTGCAGAAACTGTGGAGGCAAATTTTGGAATGGATAAGTTCTATATTTCCTAAGCCAAAGATCTCGCCGAACGCGAACACAGGGGTCGGGTCACTCGTCTATTATCTTCAAATACTGCTTTATGTAGGGATCTTCGCTGTAATTTCATTTTTGTTCTATAAATTTGCTCCGTTGATCTATTCGCGCATTAAAGAATCGAGAAAACCGGATAGATCTGAGAGAGTCATTCTCGGAGAAAAACTTTCTGCAAATGCGACGCCTCTGACGTTGTTTAGCGAAGCTGAAAAAATGGCAAGTGAAGGTGATCTCAAAGGTGCGATCCGCAAAGGTTATATTGCGCTGCTTTTTGAGCTCAGCGATCGAAAACATCTCGCTTTGGCGATCCATAAAACAAACCGGGATTATTTACGGGACGTTAGATCAAAGAAAGCTCTTTACAAAAATGTGACTGGTTTGACGGCGAATTATGAGCGGCATTGGTATGGATTGACACCGGTCGTTCAGCAGGATTGGGAAGAATTTAGAAGGGATTACATAAACGCAGTGGGGGATAAATAGACGGGGGTTTTAAGCGGGCAGCGCGTAGTTTTCGGCGAAATAGATGCAGCAAAAGTTTCTCATATTTATAGCTTTGATCATTTTAGTCGCGATATTGATCGGACTGAATGCAGCTACGTACGTCCAAAAGGAAAAGGAACCCGACAGCGAATTGCGCCCAAACCGTTCGACTTTTAATATCGGTGCTACGGGCACTCGTGCGCTTTATGATCTTCTTTCTGAAACCGGTCACCGGGTAACACGCTGGCGTGAGCCGGTTTCAAAACTCGGGAAGTTCGATGAAAATGTTGTTTCAACTTTTGTTGTCATCGGAAGAACCCGACGGGAATTTACGGATGAGGAAATGAAGCAGCTTCTCGATTGGGTTTCGTCGGGCGGAAGACTCGTGGTGATCGACCGCGATCCGCCTATCGAATTGATATCGACGACCGCAAATTATTCGATAGATGTTTCGGGTGGCGAAAATTCGATGCCGGAGATCGAAAAGGAGACGCTTCTTTATAGTGTCGATCCGGCCGACCAAAATCAGATGACCGCGGAAACAAAAGCCGCGAGGTCGACTCAGCCAACCGTATTTACATCCGCAGTAAACGGTGTTCAGCCTTCGAAATTTGCTTCAACGATCGAAATTAAAAGACTTATTGTCGAGGATGAAGATAGTGAGTCCGGTGAAACTGGGCCGGAGATTCAGACGATCGAGGCTCAGGAAGATTCTTTGGCGGGCAACTCAAATGGCGAAGATCTAAATGAAGGCACGATCAGGGAAACGGAGGAGAATGCTGAAAATAGTTCTACGCCTGAAAGCGGAAGCGGTATCGGTACCGGGGAAACGGAGCAAGCTGTACCTTCAACCGATGTTTCTGATCATTCAATGACGGCACCCGTCATCCATCTGGCAAACGATAAAAAGGAACTGCTCGCTGATTTTCCGTTTGGTGCCGGACGGGTCGTTTTTCTGACCGATCCATATATTGTTGCCAACGGCGGCATTCGAATTGCAGACAATGTTCAGCTTGCAGCGAATATTTTGGGCTTCGGGCGCGGCGTGATCGCTTTTGACGAATTTCATCAGGGTTACAGCAATAATGAAAATCAGGTTCTTTCATATTTTTCAGGAACTCCGCTAACCGCGATCTTCCTTCAATTGATCACGATCATCGGGTTGATAATGTTTTCACGAAGCCGGAGATTTGCCCGCCCGCTTCCGCCGAATGAGCCAAATCGCCTGAGCAAGCTCGAATATGTTTCCGCGATGGCCCAGCTGCAGCAGAGAACAAAGGCGTACGACCTGGCGATGGAAAATATATATTCGGATTTTCGAAGACGAGTTTCGAGAATGGTAGGCGTCGATAATCACACTACTTCGAGGGAAGTTCTGTCAAAATTAATTGCCGAACGAACCAGATTCGGCGCAAAAGAAATCGAGGAATTGCTTTTCAAATGTGAGGATATTTCTCACGGCGAACCGACAAACCAACGTGAAATTGTTAGATTATCGGGTAAAATTCGCGAGATCGAAGCCGAACTTGGCCTCAAACGCAGACGGAGAAAACCATAATTGCGATGTCAAATCTGGAACTGACGCTGATAATTGTATTGTTTTTTATAACGAGCGTTATCGGCGTAGTGACGGGGAGTAATTCTCTGGTCACGGTTCCTGTCATGTTTCAGTTTGGGATCGATCCAAAAGTTGCCATTGCGACAAATATGTTTGGGCTTGCGTTTATGAATGTCGGCGCAAGCATACCGTTTATGAAGGCCGGCGTGATCGATTACAAACGCCTCTCGCCTTTGGTTGTTATCACGTTGGTTGCATCTGCGCTCGGCGCTCTGTTAGTAGGAATTATCAGCGCTAAAGCAATACCGGTCATCGTTTCGGTTTCGATGATCTGTGTCGCGGTTTTTATATTAGTAAAACGGGATAAACCGCGTGATCAAAAAAATGAAGTTTCCGGTAAAGCGAAAATTCTGACGTTTGTCCTGACCTTTTTGCTCGGGATCTACGGCGGACTTTACAGCGGCGGGTATGTAACGGTTTTGACTGCAGTATTTGCGGCATTTTTCGGAATGACGTTTACAGAAGCGATCGCCGGTACAAAATTTATAAACATTTTTTCATCGGGGATCGCGACAGTGATTTTCGCGGTGCAGGGTTTGATAGATTACAAACTCGGCATTATCCTAGCCGTTACGATGTTTATCGCTGCCTTTTTCGGAGCACATTTTGTTACAAAAATGGACGAGGTGTGGCTCAAGCGAATTTTTCTTGCAACGGTATTTGTACTCGCG
>JBGTEI010000402.1:0-1812 GCA_041747875.1 Pyrinomonadaceae bacterium
TACGAAAGCTCATTTTGAAGCACTGCGAACTTTCGGCGCGACGAAGATCCATCGAAAAAGTTTTCGCGGAGTAATCATTTGAAAATAAAGCTTTGGTGAATAAACTCACAAACAAATGACCGAGATTTTGATACGACCAAAAAATACGACAAAACGAACCGGAATCGGATGCGGAATTATTGCCGTCCTTTTATTCGTTCTCGCCGCTATTGCAATCCTCGTCGGGTTCTATCAGAACTTCGAAGCTAACTATTTTATAATTGGCGCCACTTTCTTTGCCTTTGGAGTGCTTGGTATCGCGCTCGGTTTAGGACTGTTCATCAAAGGCAGACAAGTGGACAAAATGGTTTCGGGCGAAGATCTGATCGCCGGGTGGGAATATTTGATCGACGAAAACGGGCAGCCAAATAAAGGCTATGTTTATGTCGGCACGAAAGGCTTCTATTTTAACGGACTCTATGTTTCCTGGTCACAGAAATGCGTTTTGCAAAAAGTGCTATATACGCCGGGAACTCCGCCAACGATTGATTTTTACTACACAAGAATCGGCAGTTATAAATCGGGTAATCATTCTGCACAGCACCTTACAAGGTTCGCAGTACCAAGCGACAAAACTGATGAGGCGGCCAAAGTAGTAAGGTATTATCAAACTGCGTTCCGAGGTCAAAACCGCTGAATCTTGTATGACGTCGAAGACGTGCGGCTCTATTTCGAGTTATATGCGCAGATGAGAACCGGAATCGTTTTATGTTGCCGCCATTGAATTAACGTTTTTCTTATGGGTAGATCCGAAATCACAAAACCTTCAAATACGACATCAAAAACCGGAGCAATATGTGCCGCCGTCGGCGCAGTTGTTTTGATCGGCGCGGTTTGTATATTCATTGTTGGGTTTGGTCTAAAGCTGGATGTTCTTTATATTGCGATCGCCGTTACATTTTTGGCGATTGGAATTCTCACGCTGATAATTGGAATCGTTTTGCTTATGCAGGGAAGAAAGGTCGGCAGATTACTTTCCGGAAAAGATCTCATCGCGAAATGGAGCTACGAACCCGAAGACAACGAAAGAAACAAAAGCGGATATATCTATATTGGAGCAAAGGGAATTTATAAGAACGGACTCTACACTTCCTGGTCGAAAAATTATGCGCTCGAGGCTGTTTTTCTTTCGAAGGGAGATCGAAAAAGACTTGTCTTTCAATACGTCATCAACAAGAATCATTCAAATCCAAATACAATGGCGGGCGTTCGAAAAAAGATTTCCGTCCCGGTGCCGGTGGAGAAAATCGAGGATGCCGCGAGCGTTGTAACCTATTTTCTGCGGGAATCGAAAATAGGCAGGGAATAGTCCCGACAGACGTTGAGCCTCTTACCTTTTCTCGCCAATTCAATAAGGGTACGGTTCATTTTTCATAAATTCTACTAAAGAATGAGTCCGTATCTATAGTTGTTTTAGATCGGTTAATATTGATCCGTTGTAGGTAAACATATCAATATCCCGGACGAGTACTTTTGTATTTTAGATATGATCAAGCGACCTGCTCCAGATCTAGCGCGCAGATAGCCTCAAAAACTTATCTAGGAAGTTTACCGTCGCCGTATTAGCTTTGATCCAATTTCGATGCAACAAAAATGCGTGTACGTCGTCAGGAAAAACGAGTTCCTCGTAGGATATTCCTGCTTTATCTAATCGGGAGGCGAGGTCAACGGTTTGGTTAAAACGCACATTGCGGTCATCGTCCCCGTGGATAACCAAAACGGGGGATTTCCAGGTTTTGATAGATGAAACCGGCGAAGAACGCCACGCCGTCT
>JBGTEI010000403.1:0-10874 GCA_041747875.1 Pyrinomonadaceae bacterium
CGTCCAACCATCGTTGGGACATATTGCCCAAGAAAGTCCGGAAGCGGCACAAATTCGCCAAAAGGCAGAAGATACATCTTGTCGTATTGAACGATCTTTTCACCTTGTTTATTAACCATTACGGCAGAATTAAAATAGCCGTTTGGTCTGCGCCGGTCCGGTTCAGCCGAGTTAAAAAGGACCGAGACGTTGTTTCTAACAGCAAACTCTTTAATATATTCCCGAAATTCCGGATCGAGTTCGTATTGGAAATTCATCGGCGATTCCGGTAAAACAACGATCTTGTTTCCATTTCTAAAGGCCTCTATCGCGAGTTCTTCATAGAACCGTTTTCGCTTTTCGATATTCTCCGGCATGGCATCCGATTCTGCGCGTCTTTTTGCCGAATTTCCGAAGTTCGGAGAATTTATCGCAGATTCTGCCAGTTTGGTCTGTTGTAACCTAAGCAATTGCCACTTTGTATCCGTCAAACCACTCATCGGAACATTTGGTTGTACAGCGACAACGAAGTTTTCGATCGGAGTTTGAGAAAACGGATCCCGCAATAATCGCGCATCAAAAAAAGCTATTGAACCGTAGATCACCCCGAAGAAGATAACAACAGGAGCAACAAAAAAAGCGTTCACAACAAGACGGCGCCGAAAAACGGGTATCTCCTTTCCGTTTGAAACGAGCTGCAGAAATCGATCAGCAAATTTTCGTGGAAGGGTTCCGGAACGCTGGAACGCGTTATCATTCCGGACATAAACAAAATATTGGAAAACGAATATATTCGCCAGTAAGACACAAAAACCTACAAACGGGACACCGCCGAAAGAACCCATATTTACAAACGAATTAAACGCCTGCGAATATCCGATCGCGTTCCAGTTATTCCCGGTAGTCCAATAACGCAGAAATTCGATCGCCGTCCATAGAAACGGCCCGGACAAGATGCCCCAGGTTCCAAACCTTCTTATAAACAACGAAAATAGGCCCGCAAAGAGACCGATATACAACCCCGCAAATGCCGTCACGCAAAATAAGAGCGCGTATGCAACAACCGCGGGAAACCCTGCGTAAGTGATCGGCGCAAATGTCAGCCACCAACAGGTACCAAAGAAAAAAATAGTTCCCGTCATCCACCCAACAAGAAACGACCGGAAAAAGGAATCCTTTTCCCGGTCAACAGCAATAACAAGAGGAACAATAGCGCACCACGCAAGAAACCAAAATTCAAAATCGGGAAACGCAAATATTAGCAAGGCTGAAGATAAGATCGCCAGCAGTATCGATTTTGCATCCGGAATGTTTCGTTTGAACTTATCGCCAAAACTCATTGTGTCATTCTAGCAAAATCCCTCAAACAAAGTAATTCAGTCATAATAACCGACCTACATCAGAATGAACGGTCATTTCGATCTATCAATCAAATATTGTCAGAAAGCTAGTGACGAAAATTGTCAATTTTTTGTGGAAACGTGATCATTGAGTCAAAATGAAGGATAAGAACGATTATGGAAAATACTAAATCGCTCAAAATGAACGGTTTGCGTTGGAATTGGAAGGTATTGATAAATAAGGGTTTAAAAGAAGGTGAGCCTAGCATCGCTGCTAGGCTCATAAAGGAAGGATAACTGAAGGAACGCTCGGAAGGTGGTCAAGCGTAGTGGCAAACCACGCTCGGAGAAGTGATGGCGGCGGGGTCTTGATTAACTTCATCAAGCTAGCCACGATTGTATAATGCACATGGTGTGCCACAACTTCCGATTCCTAAAATATACTTTTGCTGACTTCATTGAAACCCCGTAAATCAAGGGTTTCTACATAAATTAAGACCCAAAATCATGTGATCAAAACTTTTGTCACAAGAATTTTGAGTCTTTTCAGCTGCCAAAAAGTTACACTATTTGCTACATCTTTCGACTTGCCGCTCTAAAGCACGGGCATCTTCGTTCTCTTTATCGATCGCGAGCGCAGAATTAAGGTAATTCTTTGCCTGCAAACAATCACGTTTTTGGATATAGATCCGTCCCAGCAGTATATGCGCTTCGATCAATTGATTGCTCCAAAAGTATGCAGCCTTAAATGAACTGATCGCCTGTTCCACATCGCCTCGCTTCAGATGAATTTTCCCTAAAAGAAGATATGCCTGAGCACTCATCGGTTCGCTTACGAGAACGCGGCGCAATACTGCTACCGCAGCATCGTCACGTCCTGCATCAAATTCCCTTTGAGCTTCCTGAAGAAGGGCAGCAGTTTCATCTACGGGCTTTTGAGTGTTTTCTTTCACGCGCTCTTTTGTAAGAACGACACTAACAAATTCGCGGCGCGTCGGTTGTTTTACGCGGAGATTTATTCCTTCAAATCCACCGTTCTTGGCATTGCTTTCTAAATTTGCGTACTTATTATTGTCTGTCAAATACCTGCGGGCTTGGTTGTCAAATTCCTTTGCCGAATCATCGCCAAGTTTTTCCAGTGCCTTTGCAAGCAAAAAATATGCCTCGCCGTCGACCGGATTGTTTGCCAAAACCGGGCGTAATTTTTCGGCGGCAAGCTTATAATCTTCATGCAGGAATAGCGCGAATCCGTAGTTAAAAAATATGTTCGGCTCATCATTTGTCGATGCCGACGCACGGGACAGATAATCAAGACCGTCGGTCAAAAACGCCGCGGATTTTCCTTTATCCTTTTCGGTTCGCGAAGCTTCTGTCGCTATCGCGCCAAGAGCATTGTAGACCGTCGTCAACTGCAGATCATCAGCGAGCGGGCGCAAAACGGCGAGCGATTGCTCGTAGTTCTTTTGTCGCCAGTTGATCAAACCGGAATAAAATGCCGCTTCAGGATATTGAGCACTCTTTTCCGGGATCCTCGAAAAATACGCGATCGCGTTTTGATATTTACCGTCGTTCAAATAAAGATGAGCAAGTTCGAGCGCCGCATCAATATATAGTTCGCCGGACTTATCTTCGTCGTAGATCCTGATCGCATTTATAAAATAATTGGCACGTGAGTTTGATTCCGAAGAAGGCGTAAGCAAGCCCTTAATATAGGCCTCAAATGCCCGAGCCGGTACTTTGTTAGCAGATTCTATAAATTCGTTGAGCGTAAACGGAAGCGTTTGAGAATCCCGCTGAAGCAGTATCTGATATGCGAGCTGGCCCTGGACGGACTGTAAATTTCCCAAAGCATCGGTCAGATCGATCTCACGTGTTTTTCGGGTTCCATCCGGAAATTCCTCGATCATAAAACGACCTTCATTCACGCGGATGATCTTTGCCTTAACCGTTACGCTCGCCGCAACATCATCTTTTTCCGGAACAATATTATATGTCCCGGAAACAAGGAGCGATGCACGAGACTCCCGTGCAAGTTTGAGCGACGCAGCAAGCGATGGCAAAACGCTTGGCGGCATTTTCAATCTCTGCTGTCCGATCTTGCGTTCCTGATTCGAAATAACACTAAGGCTTCTGTCTTTTGAAAGAAGATCTGTAAGTGAATCTGCAATACTCTCGCCTACCCAATTAAAATCTGCTTGATTTGAAGTATTTTCAAAAGGCAAAACCATCACGGTATCGCTGTTTTTAGTCTGCGAGGTCGCGGACATCGCGGCTGCGAAAACAATAAATGCTAATAGGATTATTTTTCTGGTCATTTTATTTTGTTAACAGTTTCAAGAGGCTTTGATGTCACGGCGGGAAAACTAGTTACCAATAGTTTCTCATACACCGATCTCAAATTTTCCTTTTAAAATAGAAAAATCCGCCCGAAAAACCGAGCGAATTATTTCAGAGACTTCAATTATCCCAATCAAATGGTAACCGGTACGGGATTTGAACCCGTGTTGCCGCCGTGAAAGGGCGGTGTCCTAGACCCCTAGACGAACCGGTCACAAAAAAACTTTACTTCAAGCAGCTTTTCCGAGCCTTATTTCAAACTTCGCGCCAGTCATTGAAGCGAAAAAGTAGAATAGCGTACGACATTTTTTCTGTCAAACAACTCGAGCCACATTTTTATAGAAGTTTTTTCGCCTTGTAAGTGTTGGTTTGTTTTTCTATTATTCAATGAAAGCATCTCAACAAATCTATACGGGAAAAGCCTCCGATCGCTGACAGCTGAATTGCGATCTCGAGGCAGATATACTTGGCCATAAAATGGGTAAAACAAAACAAAAGCGCGTGTTTCTGATCGATTCAATGTCGCACATTTTTCGTGCATATTTCGCGCCAATGGGACGAAACCAGGAACCGATGCGAAACAGCAAAGGTCAGGTCACGCAGGCCGTGTTTGTCTTCACAAATATCCTTCGAAAGCTTGTTAATGAAGAACAGCCGGATTATGTAGCAGCAATTTTTGACACCGCAGACCCGACGTTTCGGCACGATTCTTTCGCGGACTACAAAGCAAATCGGGACGAAATGCCCGAAGAGCTGTCACAACAGATCCCGTATATCTTTAGAGTTTGCGAAGCGTTTAACGTACCGATCCTTAAAATGCCGGGCTTTGAAGCTGACGACATAATCGGCACATTTGCTGTGAAATGTGAAGAGCAAAAACTACAGGCAGTAATCGTTTCAAATGACAAAGATCTTTGTCAGCTCGTCAGCGATCCATACATAGTTTGTATGAGACAGAATTCTCCGAATATCCGCAGGAAAGTTCCTGTTCCACTTACCGAATGGTGCGACGAGGCTTGGGTGACAAAAAAATTCGAGCTTCCGCCCGACAAAATTATTGATTATCTCGGCTTGATGGGTGATTCGGTCGATAACATTCCCGGCGCCCCCGGGATCGGCGCAAAAGGCGCGATAAAATTGATCAAGGAATTTGGTTCTGCCGAGGGCGCGATGGAAAATGCCGATAAGGTAACCCATAAAACCTATCGCGAAAGCCTCCAAAACAATCAGGAACTCATCCGTCAATCGATCGAGCTTGCAACAGTTCACAAAGAAGTTCCGATCGAATTTGATCTCGAACAATTAAAGCGAAACACACCAAACCGCGCAAAAGCGTATGAACTGTTTAGCGAACTTGAGTTCAATACACTGACAAGAGAATTTGCAGACTCCGCGCCATTATTTGCCGGACTTTATGATGGAGATAGTGAAGAGAGTAAAAGACATTACACAATAATCGATAATAAAGCTGACCTCGATACGCTTGTCAGAAAACTTTGGGAACTCGAAAATTGGAGTTTTGATGTCGATGATTCAAACACCGAAGAAGGTAGAGGTTCGTATTATAAAAAAGCACCTCTCGGAGTGGCGATCGGAACAGGTGCGGGAATTTCGCATTATGTAGATCTTGAAAATTTTAAGGAAGGAAAAGAAGTCGCCGTAAAATCGCTTGGCACTGTTTTATCAAATATCTATCTTAAGAAATCAGCTCACGACTTAAAGCAAAATATTGCCGCGTTGCAAAAGCTCGGCATCAAGCCCGAAAAGATCACGAACGACACTTTACTTGCTTCATATCTATTGGATACGAGCCGTAAGAAATTTGACGTCCGATCACTCGCACAGCAGAATTTATCGCAGGAGATCCTTCCGGAAATTCCCGAAGACTGGGACGAAAATCAATACCGGACATGCGAACGTGCTGATTTCATTGCTCAGCTTGCTCCGATTTTTGAAGCCAAGATCACGGAAGACAATCTGACAAAGATCTACGACGAGATCGAACTTCCGCTCGTTCCGATACTTTACGATATCGAAATGACCGGGATGAAACTCAACGTCGAAGATCTTCGTGAAGTTTCGAAGTTCCTTGCTATCGAGATCGAAAAACTAACGGCGGAGATCTATTCACTTGGCGGTCGCGAATTTAACATCAATTCCCCAAAACAGGTCGGTGAAGTACTTCAGGAACTGAATATAGAAACAAAATTTAAAACTCCAACCGGGAAAATTTCAACGAGCAAAGACGCGCTTCAGGAGATCGGCGAAACTTACGAGATCGCAAAGCTAATAATCGAATTTCGCGAACTCGACAAATTAAAATCTACCTACGCAGATACGCTTCCCGAAATGGTTAGCGACGACGGAAGAATTCACGGGATCCTAAATCAGGCGGTTGCAGCGACAGGGCGTTTGAGTTCAACGGATCCAAATCTTCAGAATATCCCGATCCGCACCGAGCTTGGCAGAAAGATCCGTAAGGCATTTATCCCCGAAAAGGGCTACGAATTTATTTCGGCCGACTATTCGCAATTGGAATTGAGAATTTTGGCGCACATTACACAGGATGAAGTAATGCTCGCCGCATTTCGAAATAACGAAGATGTTCACGCAAAAACCGCAGAATTGATCTTTGGTGCCAAAACCGAAAAAGAATTTAAAGAAAAACGACGACTTGCAAAGATCGTCAACTTTGGAATTGCATATGCCGTAGAGGCATACGGACTTTCTCAGCGGGTTGGAATTTCGCGAACCGAAGCAAAGGAAGTTATCGAAAATTATTACGATACATATAAAGGTATCAAAAAATATATGGACGAAACTCCCGAACAGGCCCGGGAACAGGGTTTTGTAACAACGATTTTTGGAAGACGGCGTTATCTGCATTCGATAAACGACAAAAACTTTGCAGTTCGATCGCGGGCTGAAAGAGAAGCGATAAATATGCCGATTCAGGGAACAGCGAGTGATATCGTTAAGATCGCGATGCTCAATGTTGATAAAGCGCTCAAGGAGGAGAAATTAAAAACGAAAATGATAATGCAGGTTCACGATGAACTTCTTCTCGAATCTCCGGTCGATGAGATAGAACGCGCGAAAGCGATACTCGTAAAGGAAATGGAGAGTGCTGCCGTTTTAGACGTGCCGCTTATTGTCGAGGTCGGATCCGGGGCAAATTGGATGGACGTCAAATAAGCATTTCCCTAATGTCCGTGTTTAATTGCTAAAAATATGGAATTTCGTCCAAAATATAATAGAAAATATAAAAAACTTCTCAAATGCCGTTCATTTGCTTGAAAGCACACCGCTTGGTTTTAAAATCACTCTCAATTATTTTTCAATAGACACAGCCTAAGCTCTTTGTTCACAACCTCTTTCTTAACCAACACCGTTTACTAATCACTCCAACTCCGATTTTGGTGTCAAAATTGCGATTTTTTCTAATGCTATTTTCTGCGCAAAGTCCGAAACCATTTATTTAAATTGATTTCGACCAATGCGCGAGTAATTAAGAAAACATTCCAATTTAATAGGAGTATTAAAATGTTAAAAAGTATCAGACTACTTTCGTTGATCGCGGTCGTACTCCTGAGTTTAACTGCAAACAGTTTCGCTCAGGATCGATTCGGTGAGATCAATGGAACGGTTACAGACAGCACGGGAGCCGTTATTCCGGGTGCAACCGTTACAATTCAAGGTAACGCATTCAGCCGAACGGTAACCGCAAACAACGACGGTTATTACCGCGTACTCGCAGTACCACCCGGTGAATACCAGGTAATCGCGAAAGCAAGTGGCTTTGGCGACAGCGAAACAACAACTGCAAATGTAACTTTGGGAGAATCGACTCCTGTCCGGTTTTCATTAAACGCAGCCGGTGCGACCGCCACGGTAAATGTGTCGGGAAGCGTCGACGCGATTGACCCGGCTTCGAGCCGTGTACAAACCAACATCACAGCAAAGCGCTTTGAAGAAATTCCGAAAGGAACCAACTTCTCAAGCGTATTGCAAACATCGGCGGGTGTTCAAAATGAGAACGACGGCGGCGGATTTCAGATCGACGGCTCGTCCGGCGCTGAGAACACGTTTATCGTTGACGGCCAAGAAGTTACAAACTTCAGAACCGGTCAGCTGAATTCTAATAACAATTTGCCTTTCCAGTTGATCCAGGAAGTTCAGATCAAGAAGGGTGGTTTTGAAGCCGAACACGGCGGCGCGACCGGCGGCGTAATAACGCTTGTGACCAAACGCGGTGGAAACGGTTGGAATGGCGAAGTCGGAACATCTTTCCGTACAAGCAAGCTTGAACCTGAAGTTGCGTTTATTGATCCGCAAACACCTGGAACCGTAAATACAGCTACGGAAAATCGAAATATTTTGCAGTCGCGTGTTCGTGTTCCGAGTTCGACGACCGATCAGGTTCTCGTCGCAGGCCGGGATTTTCAGGGCGACAATTTCAATGCGTTCTTCCCAAGCGCTTCACTCGGCGGACCAATCGTTAAGGACCGACTCTGGTTTTTTGGCGCTTTTAATTCGCAGAATTTCAATCTCGAGCGTCCGGTGAGCCATACGGATGGAACCACGCAGAGCTATCGCAGAACGGAAAGAGGCGATTACGGATTCTTTCGGCTTGATTCTCAACTCGGCGACACGCTAAACTTAACAGCAAGTTATACTTATAACCCGATCAAGGTAAACGGCGATCTCGAAGCAATTACCGGCTTGGCAGGCGGCCAATCAACCGTTTTAGGTCGTTCAGGAAGCGATCTGTTTGACCAATTTGGCGGGCGTCGCTCAAGCACGACCTACAACTTTGGCGGAACATGGACACCCACGAATAGCTGGATCATTTCTTCCCGTTTTGGTGAAAGTGCTCTAAATGAAAGACTCGGATCCTATGGAATTCCGGACATCGACAAGCAAACTTGTCCAAATAACGGGAATATTGGTATTGCCGGTGTTACAACAAGCGGCAGCTGCGGCAGCGGCTTTGCAAGTGTTCCGACGATTTCCGGTATCGATTTCGATATTTCCAAGCGAAGAACCTTTGACGTAGATGCGACCGCGATCATAAATAATTTTGGCGGCCGACATAATCTGAAGTTTGGCTACCAGTACAATGGTTTGAGTAACGACGTTAACTCAGGTTATGCAACGATCGGTGGACGTGGTGAAATTCGTTTCTTCTTCAATTCAACATCGCGCGGTGTTGGCGAAAACCCGGGAGATATCGGATATGTTTATCTCCAATACTTCGGTGCTTTTGGAAGTACCTCGAGTAAAAGTCAGGCAATTTATGTTCAGGATAGTTGGACGATCGGTCGTCTTACAGTAAATCCGGGATTTAGAATTGAAAAAGAAGACGTTCCATCGTTTTCCGCAACCGGGATTCCGATAGTTTTTGGTTGGGGAGACAAGCCGGCACCGAGAATCGGAGCAGCTTTCGATGTTCTTGGAGACGGTAAATGGAAAGTTTACGGCGGATACGGTTGGTTCTATGACCGCTTCAAATACGAGCTTCCGCGCGGTTCATTCGGCGGAAATATTCTGAGAAGACTCTATCTTCCGATTCGGGCTACAAATCCAAATATCAACGACCCGATGTACTCACGGGCTAATATCTTAGCTAATAAAGTATTAGATGTAGATCTGCGTGTCCCATCCAATGACCCGAGTGATAACCGCGTTGATCCCGATCTGTTGGCTGCGCGAGAGAGTTCGCTAGATTTAGGTACGGAATTCGAACTTAGCGGAAATTGGGTTTTTGGTGCAAGGTTTGTTCACAAGCAAATTGATCGGACAATTGAAGACGTCGGTATTTTTGATGCAAATCAAAATGAACTTTTCTTCATTGCAAATCCGGGTTTCGGTATTGTCGCAACGCCGCTTCTACCTGGCGTTCCTGCAACACCAAAGGCGAAACGCAACTATGACGGAATAGAATTTTCGGCAAATAAGCGTTTTGGAGACAATTGGTTCATGAACGGCAGCTACACATACAGCCGCTTGTTTGGTAACTATTCGGGTCTGGCAAGTTCTGATGAGAGAGGTCGTTCATCGCCAAACGTAAATCGTTTCTTCGATATTCCATTCCTTGGTTTCACGCTTGACGGTGCGCCAAATGACGGAAGATTGGCGACCGATCGTCCGCACATCTTTAAGCTTAATGCCGGTTACAATATTGACTGGAAAGGAAGCAGCAATACTACTGAGATCAAGGGATTTTTCCTGGGTCAAAGTGGTACACCGCTTTCAACTACGGTTAGCGCATACTCGGCATTGACCTTTGTCGGTGAACGAGGCGATCTAGGGCGTACCGATACTTACACACAAACCGATTTGGGTGTAACTCATAAGTATAAATTCGGACGTGATTCAAGATTCACTATGGCATTTGATGTCGACGTTTTGAATCTCTTTAACCAGGAAACGGCTACAAGTCTTAGAACTCAGTTGTTTACCGGCGGCCTTTCGAATACAAGTGTCGTACAGTTCTTACCTGGCGTGACCGATGAAACAACGTTTATTCAGCGGATCTTCAATGGCGGTCTTTCCGCGCAGATCTTGGAATTGAATAGGCGGGGTGATGCAGGTTTAAGCACCTGCGGCGCAACCGGAACATCAAGTTGCTCCGGATTCAAGACCGATGCACGATTCTTGCAGCCCGAACAGTGGCAAATTCCGCGATCCGTAAGGTTCGGCGTTCGTCTAACATTCTAACTTAACCGATAAAGCCCGTCTAAATAATGTTAAAACTTTGTTAAGACGGGCTTTATTGTGCAAATTTTAGATTAAATTGATTGGATTTTATTGATTTTTTATGACTTTTCGGATGGAACTATATAGACTTTTGACTGATGGCGTAATTTAGTCATTTTAATTTTGTAAAAATAAGGAGTACCATTCATGAATAATAATCTGAGAACGATCGCATTAGGAAATCGAACTTCGTCAGCTGAAACTGAAGAAAATATACTTGCTTTGGGTGACGTGGTTTCATCTCTAAGTGACGCAGTGAATGTTTTGCAATCACTTAAAGACGTAGAAACAAACCAACTCTTCAAGAACTTTGAGCTGCATTTTCCTTCTGACGGGATTGATTTTTATCAGGCTAAGAAGCTTTATGAGATCAACTTGATCAAGCAGGCTTTACGGGCTACGCGCGGCCATCAGGCAAAAGCGGCAAAATTGCTGAAGATGAGAACTTCTACGCTAAAC
>JBGTEI010000404.1:0-2657 GCA_041747875.1 Pyrinomonadaceae bacterium
CCGACGACGATAAATGTCACATTCTTTGCACCTTTTATCGTCTTTAGTGCCGCCGAATCGCCGGAATCCTGAGCGTTTGCCGAAGTCAAAAGAAACAGAGAGAAAACGGTTAGTAGAGCAGTTCTTATTATGGATTGATATCGCATTTTACAGGTTGGAGATGTGTTGTGATCTGCGTGGGAACGCGTTGGAGATGCGGAAGAAGGGATGAGGACTTAAATGTTTAAGTCACAATAATAGTAGCCTGTTTGTTCCGGGAATGTAAACCTTTTTATCGGCAGGGAGAAAACGAGACGAAAAAAAAACGAGAAAACACAGAGTTATCCCGCATTTCTGACATTCGCATTTATAAATTTGACAATATCTTCGGTTGAAGTACCCGGCAGAAAAACTTCTGAGACACCCTGCGATTTTAACGTCTTGATATCTTCATCCGGAACGATCCCGCCAACTAAAACGAGCGTATCGTCCATTCCGTTTTCCCGCAGAAGATCGACGATCCTCGGGCAAAGCGTATTGTGAGCACCGCTTAGGATCGAAATCCCGACGGCATCTACGTCTTCCTGAACTGCAGCCGTTGCGATCATTTCCGGGGTTTGGCGTAATCCGGTATAAATTACTTCCATTCCCGCATCGCGGAGCGCTCGGGCGATCACCTTTGCACCGCGATCATGTCCGTCGAGCCCCGGTTTGGCTACTAAAACTCTGATTTTCCTTTCGTTCATAAGTGTTGTGATTATATTAGTTTATAAACTTCGCAAGCAAGCCGTCAGGTCGTATATGTCCGCGAAGATCTGCCCAGCTGAATATGTACTGTCCTGAAGGCTCGAGAGCTTTAACGATGTGCGGGAAGCCGTAATTGTGCGAAAACACAACGCCGGCTTCACTAACCGAAAATTCTTCGAGCTTGTTTACCGAATATCCCGAACTCTTTATTTGTCGGTCAAATTCCGCAGCATCTTCCTTTTCACCGCGTTTTAGAAATTCTTCACGGTCGCGTTTAATCTCAGCTTTTTGTTCCTTCTCGATCAGCACCAATAGTCCGTCGATATCTTTGAAAACATCTTCGATGTAAACGCGTTTTCCGGTTCGAAGGTCGATCACAAGTTTCTTTACCGACCCGTCCGGGTATGCGCCGACACCTTCCATTACAAGGTCTATTGCCAGAACGCCGCGGTTGTTGTAAGCGACCTCGTAATCCATACTCGAGAGCCAATGGTAATCGCCAAGATTTTCCTGAAGCGTCGTTTCGAAAATTTTCCAGTAGCTTATCGAGTTTTCGATATTCTTTCTTACCGCCGTATTTACACCGGAAACACGCGGGTAATTCACTTCAAACGTTTTCTTATGATCCGGCACACCCTTTCCTTTCCTTTCGTAAGTCACCTTTTCTGAGGTAATAATTACCTGCGACGCCTGCGCAAAGATGTTTGCGGAAACAAACAATGTGATGATGATCGTGACGATAAGTTTAATTTTCATAATTAGCTGCCCTTGTTCGTTTCGAGTTTTAACTTTGGTTTTTCTGCAAAATCCATATTTGGAGACGAAAAAAGGCACCGGAGTTTTCCGTAAAATGTTTTTCTTTCCTTCATTGCCTCAAACATCTCAAACCACGCGTGGGTGTTTATCCAAAGCGGATTATAACTTTCGATCGGTTTGATGATCCCGTATCTTACTTCTTCTCTTTCTTCTTCAAAAGTTCCAAAAAGTCGGTCCCAAATGATAAAGATCCCGGCATAATTCTTATCAATATATTGCTCGTTTACGCCGTGATGTACACGGTGATGAGCGGGGGTATTTAAAACGTATTCGAGCACTCCCATGTTTGTGATGGTTTTTGTATGGATCCAAAACTGATAGATGAGATTGAGTCCGTGCATAAAAACAAATGCCCAAAAGGGAAATCCCAAAAATGCGAGCGGAACATAAAAGATCCAGTGCGCGATCCCGCCAAACCAGCTCTGTCTTACGGCGACGCTCAGATTATATTGATTCGAAGAATGATGGACGACGTGAAAATTCCAGAAAAACCTCGATTCGTGGCTCACCCGGTGGAACCAGTAATACGCAAAGTCATCCGCAAAAAGCAAAAGCGTCCACGCCCACCATGTATTCATAGGCATTTGGATCGGCGTTTCCGATGATGCCCACACGTACGCCTGGCTCGTTGCGATCGCAAAAAGTGCTCCGAATGCCACGCTCACAAACCCCGTAAAAATGTTTGTAAAGGCGTCCTTGCGGTCATATTCGCGTCCCGCCCTTATTATCGAGAAAGCCTCGATGGCGATCAGAAGCGCGAATATAGGAATTGCAATTGTTTGCGGTTTCAACATCTATAGGGATTTTAGTTTAAGAACAGTTTTTCCGAAAGCGGCTCAACGCGTAAATTCCGTGGTCTTAAAAACTTACTTCTCTGAGACGGTAATCTGGCGGGTGTTGTTGTATGGAAATCAGTTGGCGGTGTGTCAGTGAGCGGTGAGCCGTTGACAGTGAGCAGTAAGCGGTGAGCCGTGAGCCGTGAGCTGGCAGAAACACGACAGTCATGGAGTGTGCCACGGGTCAGCAGTGAGCTGTGGGCGGTAAGCAGTGAGCCGAGTGTCCGTAGCCCAACCGTTAGGGCGGGCTTCCGTTGGGAGGAAGCACGATCGTTATCA
>JBGTEI010000405.1:0-5132 GCA_041747875.1 Pyrinomonadaceae bacterium
GCAGGCTGTCGCAGTAAAAGATGCAAATCGCGCTGTTTCGACAGCACGATACGGATCAAATGCAAGCGCAGAAAGGGCAAATCAGCAAGCTGCCTTTTTGAGGGGATCAAGAAATCAGCGAGATAAAACGCTTCAGGTAGCTCCAATTGCTGGAGTTATTGCTGAGATTCCTTCAAAGGTCGGAACATTTGCAACCGCAAATCTTTCCTCTACTCCGCTACTCACAATCGCTGACATGTCGACGATCAATGTCGAAGTAAAAGTTGACGAAACGGAGATCGACAAAGTTTCAGTTGGACAACCGGCAACGATCAAGGTCGACGCGCTTGGAGAAGCGGAGATCGTCGGAGAGGTTACGCAAAAAACCCCGTTGGCGGTCGGAAAATCGCAAACATCCGGCGGACTTTCAACAAATATTAATGTTCAGGAGGCTAAAGAGTTTCGTGTCGTGATCCAGCTCAAAGATATGCCTGACGAAGTTAAGAATGGTTTGCGCCCCGGAATGAGCGCAACCGCAGTGATAACGACAGATGTTAAGAAGAGCGTGCTCGCCGTTCCGATTCAGGCGGTGATCGAGAAAAAGCCTGAAGAGATGGCCGGCGAAACGCCAAAAGGCGATGCCCCCAAACCCGATCCCAAAAAAGAAGAAGCTATCAAAGGCGTCTTCATCCTCGACGGTAACAAAGTGAAATTTGTTGAAGTGACAACCGGAATAACGGGCGAATCCGAGATCCAGGTAACAAGCGGAATTGAAGTCAAACAACAGGTTATTACCGGTCCGAGCAGAGTTCTGAATACTTTGAAAGAGGGCGATATAGTTAAGAAAAAAGCTCCCGACAAGCCGGGGGAAAAGCCTAGCTAGAATATTAACTTTGCTTAGATCGCGGTGGAGTTTGTGTAATTTACCTCACCTGCGCTTCACCGCTTTTATTAATTATGTCAACAAATATTGAAAATATAGAACCAAATATCGCAGAGATCGCTCATCCATATAATTCACTGATAAAGATGCGGGGAATTTGGAAGACCTACAAAATGGGAAATGAGAATCTTCATGCGTTGCGAAATGTTTCATTCGACGTAAGACAAGGCGATTATTTGGCGATCATTGGACCTTCGGGTTCCGGAAAATCAACGTTGATGAACCTGATCGGATGTCTGGATTCGCCTACAAAGGGCGAGTATTGGATCAATGGCGAACAAGTCGCGGAAATGACTGACGACGAACTAGCTAGAATTCGAAACAAGGAGATAGGTTTCGTTTTTCAAACGTTTAACCTTCTTTCGCGTGCCACTTCGCTTCACAATGTAGAACTGCCGTTGATATATGCCGGTATGAGTTCAGCGGATCGCCATAAGAAGGCAGTTGACGCGTTAACTTCCGTCGAACTTGCTGATCGGATGACGCATAGACCGAATGAGCTTTCAGGCGGACAAAGACAGCGTGTAGCGATCGCACGTGCCCTCGTTAATGATCCATCGATATTACTGGCAGATGAACCTACCGGCGCGCTGGATACGACAACAAGTGCAGAAATTATGACACTTTTTGAACGGCTTCATTCCGAAGGAAATACGATCATTATCGTAACCCACGAACATGAAGTTGCAGAAAGAGCACACCGCGTGATCACGATCCGTGATGGCGAGATCGAAAAGGACGAAAGAACAAGATAAGTCAGAACCCCGACAGTAATAGAGGGGTTTGTGGACAACGGCAATTTTCACGAAAATATTTGCCCGCGAAATTCTCGAAAAAAAGCACTTCAACAGCGAATTGCGAGAAGAGTCCAAAGGATTTTTGAATAGCTAATTTAGGGGCGACGGCTTGTCCTCGCCCCTGAGCGAAGTGAAAATGTTTGGATGATCCGTCCCACGAGGCATTCAAAAGCACACCATAACAATAATTGATATTAAAAATCGGCATCGCTGCGGGAATCGGTAGTGACCCGTCCGAACGAAAACGAGAAAACCTCCCGCCCCCCCAATTTGACAAACTCAGTATTTACTAAAATAGAGTGACCACAATTCCCCACTTGCCCGCGCCGATTCGGATCGATGTTGCCTGACCGTAGTCGTTATATGAGATCTGATCCATCTGAGTGACGCTGTTATATGTCAGCGTGTTTAGTCTGAATCTTTGCTGCTAGTTCGTACTTACGGCTTCAAATAGTGTCACGCTTTTACTTCCCAATTTAGCAAACTCATATCCGATTTTTAAATATGACAGGCAAAAAAATAACGCGTTCATTCGCTTACGAATATGAACACGTTAAATTAATGAAGATTATCTTGATTACTACGCCGCTTCGTCAAGATTATTTATCAGTTCAAGTGGAATTGCGGTGGCTTTTTCTTCAACGATATCTTTTGTGATGATCAGTTCCTTCACTTTATTCTGCGATGGCAGAATAAACATAGGATCGAGAAGAATTTCTTCCAGGATCATCATCAAACCGCGAGCACCCAATTTTCGTTCATAAGCACGATGCGCAATAGCTTTTTTTGCGCCATCAGTGAATTTCAGTCTGATATTATCAAACTCAAATTTTCGCTGATATTGCTTTATTAGTGAATTCTTAGGTTCGACCAAAATTCTGACCAGAGCGTCTTCATTTAGCTCGTGGAGCATTCCAACGACCGGGAGTCTTCCGACAAATTCCGGTATCAGACCATAACGGATCAGATCATCCGGCTGAAGATTTTTGTATGCTTCGGTTTTCTTCTCTTTAGAATCTTTTACACTTCCCTGAAACCCAAGCGACTTGTTACGGAGACGATGATTGATCACCTTATCCAGCCCTACAAATGCGCCGCCGCAGATAAACAAAATATTCTTGGTATCTACGGTCGTGAATTCCTGTTGAGGGTGTTTACGACCGCCATTCTGGGGAATATTAGCAGTAGTTCCCTCCAGGATCTTGAGAAGTGCCTGCTGTACGCCTTCACCCGATACATCTCTTGTAATTGACGGGTTGTCGTCTTTTCGACAGATCTTATCGATCTCATCGATATAAATAATTCCTTCCTGCGCCCGCTCAACATCATCGCCTGCGGCTCGTACGAGCTTGTGCAGAATATTTTCCACATCCTCGCCAACGTAGCCGGCTTCGGTAAGCGCTGTCGCATCCACAATGCAAAAGGGGACGCTCAAGATCTTAGCGAGGGTTTGAGCCAAAAGAGTTTTACCAGTACCGGTCGGACCGATCAACAAGATATTAGACTTCTGGATCTCAACATCGGACCGGCGTTTTACAAGTTCCAAACGTTTGTAGTGCTGATAAACAGCTACCGCAAGACGTTTTTTGCCGTCGTCCTGACCAATCACGTATTGGTTAAGAAAATCGTTTATTTCCTGGGGTTTTGGAAGCGCGGTTCGCCCAGTTGCCGCCTCGGCACGTTCGTCGTCATTGATGATCTCGTTACAAATGTCAATACACTCGTTACAGACGTATACGGACGGTCCGGCAATTAGCTTTTTGACCTCATTCTGCGATTTCCCGCAAAATGAACATCTCAAAATTTCTTCGGGTCTTGACATAGGCTTAATTGGTGCGTTCCCTTTACTCGATTGACGACTCTACTTAGTCTTTTCGCGGTGTTCGATAACTTCATCGATCAAACCATATTCTTTTGCCTGAGGAGCAGACATAATACGGTCGCGCTCGACATCTTCTTCAACCTTGTCGTACGGCTGACCTGAGTGTTCTGACAAAATACGCGATGTCATCTCTCTCATCCGGATTATCTCTTCCGCCATTATGCGAACGTCGGTAGCTTGCCCTGAAGCTCCGCCCGACGGTTGATGAATCAGAATTCGCGAATTGGGTAACGCAAATCGCTTTCCGGCCGTTCCTGCAGCAAGAAGCAATGCTCCCATCGATGCACATTGGCCAACGCAGATCGTCGTAACATCGTTACGAATAAACTGCATCGTGTCGTAGATCGCCATACCCGCCGTGATCGATCCGCCCGGAGAATTAATATAAAGGTTAATGTCGCGCTCCGGGTCTTCAGCTTCTAAAAACAAAAGCTGAGCAACGATCAGATTTGCCATCATATCTTCGATCGGCGTACCGATAAATATGATCCCATCTTTTAAGAGACGTGAATAAATATCAAAAGCTCGTTCGCCACGCGAAGTTTGCTCGACAACCATTGGAACTAACGCCATAATTTTTCTATCCTCTGAATTGTTTAAGAAATTTGTTTAACTATGAGGTGGTAAATGTTGATAGCAACGACTATTGCCATCGCCTACAATTTTACAACTTCTACCTCAAAAAGCAAACATCAATTTAAAATTACCACCGTTTAGCGGTTTTGATTCTACCAAACGCAAATTATTTACCTTCCTTTGCTTTTGTTTTGGCTTTGGACTTCGCTTTGCTTTTAGGCTTCGGTTTCGCCGGCGCCTTTTTTTCGCTCTTAGTCTTTTCTTTCTTTTCCCCGTCTTTTTCAGCAACCGGCATCTGATTTTGGTCGATCCACTCTCCGTCAGTTACCTTCGCTTTCTTAACCAAAACTTCGACGGCGGCTCGAGTTCGAAGATTGTTTTCGATCATCATTTCCCCGCCCTGTTCGTCCAGCATTTTTCTAACTTCAACTGTCGAAACCTGATAATGTTTCGCCATCGTTTCTATTTCTTTATCTACTTTCTCTTTACCTATTTCAACTTTTTCGATATCGGCGATCTGCTCAAGCAACATTGCTCCCCGAACATCACGTTCGGCCTGCCCCTTCATTTGATTGTACGTCGTTTCGATAAATCCCTGATCGACCTTACTCAGATCAACACCGCGCTGCGCCAGATCCTGTGCAAAGTTATTCAATAGTGTTTGTGCCTGAGATTCGATGAGCGCGCCCGGAACTTCAAATTCGCTCGCTTCAATCAATTTTGCGATCAGGTCATTGCGAACGCGGCTGTCGGAATCGGCCTTTGCAACCCTCTCCATATCCTCGCGAAGTTTCTTACGAAGTTCTTTCAGAGTCTTGAATTCTTCGCCAAGGCTAGCAACCCATTCATCGTCAAGCTCCGGTAATTCAACCGATCCGACCGACTTTACTTTCGCCTGATATTTTACCTTTCGACCTGCAAGAGCGGGCGAAGAAAATTCTTTTGGATACTCCAC
>JBGTEI010000406.1:0-3959 GCA_041747875.1 Pyrinomonadaceae bacterium
GCCCTGCCGGTGCTGCAACGAAGTAAAAAGTTACAAAGTTTAGAATCACAGAAAGTCAGAGGCTAATGGATGTAATTCCGTCGGCTTCTGACTTTTTGTTTTGTGAACTATAATATCGCTCTATAATATGAGCATATACGATTCAAATGCGATCCAGAAGATATTGCCGCATCGATACCCGTTTTTGATGGTCGATAAGATCATCGAATTAGACCCGCGCGAGCGGATCGTTGGGATAAAACAAGTAACGATAAATGAGTATTTTTTTCGCGGGCATTTCCCTGAAATGCCTGTAATGCCGGGAGTACTACAAATCGAGGCGCTGGCCCAGGTTGGGGCGATCCTTGCATTGCGGGAATTTGATGACCGAGATGAAAAGATCCCGTTTTTTAGCGGGATCGAAAAGGCTCGATTTCGCCATCCGGTTTTCCCGGGAGATACTTTGCGGCTTGAAGTTATCGCGCTCCGGATCGGCAGCAAAGTGCAGAAGATGAAGGGCATCGCCTCAGTTGACGGTAAAACTACGGCCGAAGCGGAAATAATGAGCGTCATTGGAAATAAACCCTGAGTTACTCAAAACCCCAGACCCTTCAAAACATATGACCTTTATTCATCCTTCCGCAATAGTTAGTGAAAAAGCTATGATTGGAGAAAACTGCCGGATCGGCGCGTTTTCCGTGATCGGCGATGAAGTTGTGCTTGGCGAACGAGTAAGTCTCGATTCACATGTCGTTATTGACGGTAAAACAAAGATCGGGGATGGAACCCGGGTGTTTCCGTTTGCATCGATAGGACTCGCGCCGCAGGATCTGAAATATGACGGCGAAGAAACAGCGACGGAGATCGGTAAAAACAATCACATAAGGGAATTCGTAACGATTCACCGCGGAACACAAGGCGGCGGCGGACTGACGAAGATAGGCGACGATAATTTGTTTATGGCTCAGGCGCACGTCGCTCATGATTGCCAACTTGGAAATGAGATCATAATGGCAAATGCCGCGACGCTTGCCGGACATGTTGAGATCGCCGACAAAGCAAATATCGGCGCCTATTCGGGAGTGCATCAGTTTTGCAAAATCGGTCGGGAGGCTTTTATCGGCGGTTATTCTGTGGTCGTTAAGGATGCGCTTCCTTTTGCGATAATTCAGGGGAATCACGCAAAGTGTTACGGATTAAATAAAGTCGGTATGAGACGGCGGGGATATTCGAAAGAAGTTCTAAAACATCTAAATCACGCATTTCATCTTCTCCTTGCCGCTAAATTAAACACAACTCAAGCTGTCGAAGCGATCAAAAAAGAGATCATCGGATGTGATGAAGTGGATCTGCTGGTTGATTTTATAGAAACTTCGGAAAGAGGGGTGGTCAAGTAGAAACGCAAGGTTGCTAGATTATTAGGTTGTTAGGTTGTTAAGTTTTTAAGTGGTTAGGTGGTTAGGTTTAGCGGTTGTTATGAGTTATCAAAATCTCTTGGTCTGGCAAAAAGCGATGGATCTTGCGACGGATGTTACAAGATCACGCAGAAATTTCCCAAAGAAGAAACATACGGGTTAACGAGTCAGATGCGGCGCTCAAGCGTGTCAGTTCCATCGAATATTGCAGAAGGGCACGGGCGGAATTCAAGGAAAGAATTCATTCACTTTTTAGGTATAGCACAAGGATCGCTTCGCGAACTTGAAACTCAAATGATCATAGCGTTTAGAATAAAGTATGTTTCCGAGGATAAAAGAGATTCATTTTTAGCTCTATCAAAAGAGGTCGGAATTTTCCTTCGGAAATTAATTAGCAGTCTTAAATTGAGTGATTAGCACTTACTAACTTGATAACCTAACAACGTATAAACCTAAAGACCTAACACCATACAAACCTAAAAACCTAAAACCATGAAATACGGACTTATTGCAGGCAACGGAGACTTTCCTTTTCTCGTCATTGATGGCGCCAGAAAGGCGGGAGAGTCTTTAACCGTTGTTGCGATAAAAGAAGAGACGGATAATAAAATTGAGCAGTTGGCTGACAGAGTTCAGTGGGTTGGGATTGGCAAGCTTGGAAAAATGATCTCGTTCTTTAAGAACGAGGGTGTTTCAAAAGTTATGATGGCGGGTCAGGTAAAGCATGTCCAGATCTTCAGCGGCGCAATACCGGATTTGAAAATGATGACAATGCTTTGGAACCTGCCGCAGCGGAATACCGATTCTTTGATCGGCGGGATCGCGGATGAATTGGAACGCGACGGGATCGAACTTATCGATTCGACGTTTTTTCTTCAGGATCATCTGGCTCCGGAAGGAGTTTTGACGAAACGAAGACCGAGCGAAATAGAAAAGGGAAATGTCGAATATGGATTAAAGGTGGCAAACGAGATCGCGCGTATGGATCTCGGGCAAACGATCGCCGTTCGCGCAAAGGCTTGTATCGCGATCGAAGCAATGGAAGGAACCGACGCAGTGATCAGACGCGCTGGCGAACTGGCGAAGGGAAAGATAACGATAGTAAAGGTTGCGAAACCGGATCAGGATATGCGGTTTGATGTCCCAGTCGTTGGCGTTCCGACGATCAAAAATATGATAGAAGCAGGTGCAACGTGTTTGTCGATAACTACCGGCAAAACGTTAATATTTGATCGAAGCGAAATGCTTGATTTGGCAAACCGAAATAAAATTTGCATAATCGGCAGCCGTGGCGAAACATAAAATAGCCAACCTGCGTAGAAAACAAAGAAACTAACTCAAAACCACGCAAATATTCTAGAGTCAAGAACTTCCAAATATAGCGGGAAAAATTCATCGGAGAAAATAATGAGAAAACACTTTTTGGTATTAACTATTTTACTGTCTTTCATTCTGCCATCAGCAGTATTTGCACAATCTGCAAAGGTAGATGTTACCGCTGCTGAGAAAAAGATGGCGGAAAGCATAACTGCACAGCAAATGAGCGATTATTTGCATTTTGTTGCGTCTGACGCAATGGGCGGGCGCGATACGCCTTCGCAGGGACTCGATATTACAGCGGAATTTCTGGCCTTTAACCTAAAGCGATGGGGATTTAAACCGGCGGGTGATAATGGCACATTCTTTCAAAAAATGATGCTTAGCGGCGGAGCGATCGATCCATCGAAAGTAAACCTGAAAGTCGGAACCGGTGCTCTCAAATATGGCGATGATTTCTTTCTTTTAAGCGGAGAGGGAAATGGCGGCGGCGGCCTTGTTTTCGCAAAAGACGGCTGGATGGTCAAATCTAAGAATCATAATGACTTCGAAGGAGTTAACGTTAAAGACAAATATATCGTCGTAAAAGGTGACGGCTTTAACGGCAGAGGGATTAACCCGCCGACCGGAATTACGCAAGATGATCTTAAAGGTGAAAAAGGCGTCGACTGGGCCGATCCGATGACCTACGCAAAAGCAAACGGCGCGAAGGGCGTAATACTTTTGGCATCGCCTAGAATTCAAAGTTCGTGGAGTCAAATTGGTGGTTTTCTGGGACGCGGAAGAATGTCGGTTGAAGGCCTCGGCGGAACACCGCGCGGCGGAGATCAGACAAAAGAACTTCCGATGGTACTTGTTTCAAACGAAACGGAAAAAGCTATCTTTAATGGTGAGACCAGCAGCGTGACTTCGGAAAGTGGTTTTGAACTCAAGAAAACACTCAGTCTTGATGCACCAAACTCAAAAACCCGTGTTTCCACACAAAATGTAGTAGCGATCTGGGAAGGCGGCGATCCGAAACTCAAAGAAGAAATGGTTGCAATAGGTGCGCACTACGATCACGTAGGAACGCGTCCCGATGCCAAGGGCGACGATAAGATCTGGAACGGTGCCGACGATGACGGGTCGGGAACTGTTGCAGTTCTTGCAATTGCCGAAGCACTTGCGACTTCAAAAACACGACCAAATCGTTCGATCCTTTTTGTATGGCATGCGGGTGAAGAAAAGGGATTGTGGGGAAGCGAATAC
>JBGTEI010000407.1:0-4104 GCA_041747875.1 Pyrinomonadaceae bacterium
CGAAATGTATTATTGAAGTGGTTGGACGAACATCGATCTCATCGAGATGCGCCAAGCGGGCGATCAAAACATCAGCGATGCCGATCCCTAGTTTTGCGTCTTTCTGGTCGTCGATCTGCTTGAACGGAAGAACCGCGATCGACTTATTTCGAATGTTTCCGCCCGAACCTGAACTAAGGTTTCCGTTAAAAAGCGCGAGAGCGGCAACGCCTAGCGAAACAAATAGAAACGCAAGCAAAGTCCCAAACAATGCAAGAGTTTTTCGCGTCGTTTTGACGCCCCGCGATGTAAAATACCTTTCAATTCTATTCGCAACCGACCCTCCGGACGTGCCGATCTGAATAAAGCCTGAATCGGAACCCCGTCCTTCCGGGACCGCTTTTCCGTTGTCATCGAATAAATATCCTTCTGTATTCGGGGATCGAAGCGCGCTTTGGTCAAACTCCTTTACGTCTGCGATAAAACGGTACCCGTTCTTTGGGATCGTTTCGATAAACACGTTCTCATCGCGATTTTGTCTAAGTGCCTTTCTCAACATATAGATATGCTGGGTAAGATTAGCTTCTTCAACAAAACTCCCTTCCCATAGCGAATCCAACAATTCCTCTTTTCTTAGGATCCGGCCGCGATTTTCTACCAAAAAACGGAGAATTTCATAGCTCTTCTGCGTAAGCGAAACCGGAAAATCCGAACGGAATAACTGACCGCTAGCGGTATCTAAACGAAAGTCGCCAAATTCGTACCAATTAACATCTCGTTTTAACATTTTAGACCCCTCATTTTGTTATAAACAGATCGTTATGAATTATTAATGGAGCAGGAATCCGTTTGAGATTGAAGATCAAATTGTGACTTCAAAATCAAAACACTATTTCAATGCTCCGGTACTTCTTTTTATAAAGATTTGTGTCTAAGTACAGTTACCAGATTATGATGCGCTCAAAACGCATAAAAGTTCTCAAATAAATATAAAATAATCGGAAATATGAAATCCTCTGTAAATAGACGATAAAACTAATTCTTACAGAACTTTAACGGCATGCATTTTAGAATTATTTTATTTTTTTCGGACGATTTGGAAGTTTTCGATAAGCGGAATCGATCGAAAACATAAAAATTGAGCCCGCGGATTCGTCCAATCCGGGTGCCGAGTGAGTACATTAAACATTTTTTTGTTATCATTCCTTATTCTTAATTTCATTATGAATAGCCTGGTTTTTTCCAATTTCCTGCATCGCCCCGCTCGGACCATCGTTAGTGTTCTCGGTATCGCACTTGGGGTGTTACTGATAGTTTTCACCGTCGGTCTTGCAGACGGGTCTATTCGGGATCGGGTCGATCGGGAGGGTAACGTCAATGCCGAAATATTTTTTTGTCCTTCGGGATCGATCTGCGTCACGGGAAAGGCGGCGTTCGCATTGCCCGTCTCAAAAGCAGCCGAGATCGAAAAGGTCGAAGGTGTAAATAAAGTGGTTCCGATCGGTCAGACAACCGTTGAAGCGCTCGATAGCAAAACAGGTGAAAGATTGATCGATGGGATCGACTTTGAGAAATACGTGTCGGTGGTTGGGTTAAAGATCGCCGAGGGCAGAAAGTTTACTAGCAATGCTGATGAGGCAATTATTGACACAGGCTTTCAGTGGCAAAAAAACCTTGCGATCGGCGATACGATAAAAATGTGGGAACGCGATTTTAAGGTTGTAGGAACCTATACACCTGCTGCCGGTGCCAGGGTGAAAGTTCCTCTTGATACAATGCAAAAACAACTCGGCGGCGACGGAAAGGCGACAGGATTTTTGGTCAAAATTTCCGATGATTTTGCGCCCGAGCAAACCGCTGAAAATATCAATAAAGCCTTCCCGGACAGCCAGATAATTCTGACAAAAGACCTTGAAGAACTCTATATGTCTTCGATTCCGGCGCTCGGTGTTTTTCTAAAAGTCATCATCGGCGTGGCAGCTGGTATCAGTGCCCTTGTCATTCTGCTGACAATGTATACGACCGTGACCGAAAGAACCCGGCAGATCGGAATCATGAAATCACTTGGGATGCCTAATCTGAACATCGCCTGGATAATTACGCAGGAAGCATTGCTCTTAAGTTTTTTTGGTATCGTCACGGGAATAATTCTGACGGTCGTCCTGCGGTTTGTGCTCTCGCAGTTTATGACTCTGACAGTTGAATTAAGTCCGATCGTTATTGGGATCGTAACGATCGTTGGGATGATCGGCGGCGGATTAGGCGGACTAAATCCTGCATTGCGGGCGGCAAGTCTCGATGCAGTCGACGCGCTTGGATACGAGTAGCGCGGGTATTCTTAGTTTAACAATGTTCCGGTTATCTCAAGCGGCAGGCTAAAAACTGAATCTCCTGTCGCAACTATCAGTTCTCCCTGACGCGTAAAACACAACCCGACGATACTCATTCCGGCGAGGAACAATTCAGATTCCCTCCCGTCCGGGGAAATTCGAACGATCCCGTGTTTTCCGTCCTTGCAGGCTGCAACATATAAGTTGTCTTCACTATCAAACGCCAAACCTTGCGGCCGTCCAAGTCCCTTGAAAAAGATCTCGTCGAGTCCGTCTTCGTCGATCCTGTAAACCGAATCAAAACTGCACAAACCCGGTGCCGTGACATAAAGTCTGCCGTCCTTCCCAAATGTCATATGATAGGCCGAAACCGACGGCTCAAGAACTGCCCAGGTATCCGCTGAACCAAGCGCGGAAATTCTAAAAATGGTTCCGCTTCTGTCGCCGACAAACATAATTCCATCGCGATCAAATGCGATCCCGGTTGCGACACCAAGGTCTGAGGCGATCGGGACGATCTCTTCATCGCGATTGATCTGACAGACTTCCCCGTCCGCTCGATTTGTAACAAAAAGCTTTCCGTGATCATCAAAAGCGATTCCCGTCGGGTTCATAACATTTGCTGCGATATCCTCAAGATGACCATCCGTCCCCAACCTAAACAACGTCACCGGAAGTTCTTGTCCGCGCGATCCTGATCGCGCAACAATTATCGAATCATTTTTTGGGTCAACCGCCGGATTAGCAACTATATGAAGGTCGCCGGCAAGTCTTTTTCCAACCATTAGTTTTTCAGAGTTGCTAACGTCACCAAAATTCTCAAAATGGACATCTACGATCTGCATTCCATTGTTTTCAGGGACGATAGCCAAAACCCGGTCCGATGATGCTCCAACGATCCGTGCCTTACTTCGATTGAAAAAACAGCTAAAAGAGTTGAGATCATCTAGTTCTAAACCCTCGCATTCGATCACAACTTCACCGCCCGGGATCGCATTGGGCGGGCTAATTGATAAAATTTTCCCGGCTCTATTCATCTATAATTCTCCATTTGCAAAGTCATTTTACGACGCAATCAAGTCAATAAGCAAAGACGCATTGCAGCAAGCCGGCACGGCAAATAACATTGATTATGGTATAATTTACCGATCGGAGGTCATAATATATCAGCAGCGTTCACGGCTACACGCAGGGTTTAAAACACGATCAGGTAAAGCGAATCGAGAGGCTATCGAATCGGCGTGTCGCACCCGAACAGATCATTTCACAAGAGTTAGCGCGCGAAATGTCTGAGATATCTCACGAAACTGGCAGGCAGATCGGCGTTTTACTCAATCGAAAGGGAAAAGTTGAATATGTAATGGTCGGCGATTCGAAGCAGATCGAAATGCCCGACTTCAAACGGGTTCGTGCGGCATCAGGCCGCTTCCGCGGGCTTCGGTGCGTTCATACGCATCTCCTCGGCGAACAGCTAAATCAAGACGATCTTACTGACCTTGCGCTTCTTCGTCTCGACCTGATGTCAGCGATCGATGTTGATTCCGAAAGCGGATTGCCAAAGCTGGTTCATTCAGCACACTTGCTTCCGGGTACCTCAAAACAGCTCTCCGGCGATGAGGCATTTCTTCCCTATCAGTTTCTTGAAGCTAAATCGCCTTCACAGCTAGATACCGATTTTTCACTTTTGATCGAATCGCTTGAAACTGAAATGGCGAGAAATCGCAAAACAGCGGCAAGCAAACAAACCAAGCGCGATAGGGTGATCCTGGTAAGCGCGACCACAAGTTCCCGTTCG
>JBGTEI010000408.1:0-1601 GCA_041747875.1 Pyrinomonadaceae bacterium
AGTATGCCCGAATGCAGCAAAAGGCGGAACTCCGGATCATTATGTGGAAACGGCAAAGCGAATCGCAAAAGAAACGCCAAATTCGTTTTATCCGGACCAATATAGCCACCCGGCAAATCCTTTGGCGCATTACCAGACAACGGGTCCGGAGATATGGGAGGACACCGATGGGAAGATCACCCATTTTGTTTCCGGGATCGGAACCGGCGGCACGATAAGCGGAACGGGCAGATATTTGAAAGAGAAAAACCCGAACATCAAAGTGATCGGGTCTGATCCGTACGGTTCGATATTTCAGACTTATACGGAAACAGGATCGGTGCCGGAAACCACGCCGTAGTTGGTTGAAGGAGTTGGGCAGTGTTCACCAACAGAGAATGCTGATATGGGAGTGGTTGATAAGATCATCAATGTTACCGATCGGGATTCATTTGAAAACGCACGAGCATTAAGCCGTATTGAAGGTATATTTTGCGGCGGCTCAAGCGGAACAAATTTCACTGCCGCGCTTCAGACGGCAAAAGATCTGACCGAAGATGATCTGGTAGTATTTATTGTCTGCGACACCGGCGAACATTATTTAACAAAATTTCATTCCGACGAATGGATGAAAGAGAAACTTCTCCTTGAGCCGCAAAGGATCTCTGCAGGATTAATAGCTGAAACAAAGAATTCGGGTTCCCCAAATGAATTAATTTTCGCGTCGCCCGATGAGATCTTGAGCGAAGCGCTTGCCAAAATGAACGAAAATTCTGTGACCCAGATCCCGGTCCTTGAGGAAAAACGATCGGTCGGATCACTAAAGGAAAGCAGACTGCTGGCAAAGTTGATCGAAAATCGTGACCTGCTAAACGCAAAGGTTGGCGATGTAATGGACGAGAGTTTTCCTGTTTTTGATGTAGATTCGAGTTTTGAAGATATTAAAACAAGCCTCCATACTTCGCCCGCGGTTTTGATAGAGGAATTCAAGCGGATAAAAAGCATCATTACACGAACGGACCTCTTGGATCTTCAGAAATAGATCTGACCGTTCGGTTTCTTTAGCGCAACGGTAAGACCCTATTTCAAAAGCGCTTATGGATGTTATATTGATCGAATAGATTTAGCGATTTAAGCAAATTTGATAAAATCTCGTTGTCATACAAAATGGTAACGGGGTTTTTCGTTTATGAAAGAACCAAAATTATTAATCAATTCTGAAACGGAACTGGGGCTCGGCTCGGATCTGATCTCGATCGGTCGCGCCTCGGATAATACAGTTTCATTTGCCGAAGACACTAATGTCTCCAGATATCACGCGGAAATCGAACGACGCGGTGAAGATTATTGGCTGATCGATCTTGGAAGTTTCAACGGAACGAAATTAAACGGTGAAAAATTAGATGGTGAAAAGCCTCTCAATGACCGAGATGAAGCGGTTTTCGGCGGAACAAGTAGGATCGAAGTTTTGTTAACTCCAAAGGATGAAGCAGAAAAGCCGGAAGATGAAGTTGAACCGGAGAAAGATGACGTCGACGGTGAAGAAACCGGCGATGCAGAACCGGCTGCGCCGCCGAAGAAAAAATCTGGCTTTCCTATAATGCTGATGGTTGCCGCGCTTG
>JBGTEI010000409.1:0-5428 GCA_041747875.1 Pyrinomonadaceae bacterium
ATTTTCCATACTGATCAATGTCCACCTCAAGAACAAGTGTATTTGCGGTCGCACCGGACAACTTGAACCATCCGTAAATTGCGAAATTCCCCAACGAATATGCTATCAGTCGATCCTTATAGACTTCCATCCCGCGGAGGACGTGCGGCCCGTGTCCTAAAACAAGATCTGCACCTGCGTCGATCACTGTTCGGGCGAACAGCGGTAAATTTCCGCGTTTTTCGGTAAGGAACATTTCAGTCTCGTTTAACACTCTTTGTGCCATTTTACCCTCTGAGCCACCGTGGAACGATACGACTACTATATCCGCTTTTTGATCAGCTATTTTGACCGCGCGCTTTGCTGCAGGCAAATTGTTTATATTGAGCGATTTTTTATTGTGCGCAAATCCTATGAAGGCGATCTTTTTGCCGTTGAGATCCAGATATGCGGTGGAGAATTGTCGTGAGTCGCTTCCGGCGTGTTTTATTCCGAGATTGTCTAACGACTTGCGGGTCGAGGCGCGCCCTTCGTTGCCAAAATCAAATGCGTGATTATTCGCAAGGCTGACAACATCGAGTCCGGCAGCTTTTAGGTAATTTGCATATCGCGTCGGCATTCGAAACGCAAAGCAAAGGGGCTTTTCTTCTTTACATTTTGGAGAAATCCCGCCATCTGCAAATGGAGCTTCAATATTTACAAAAGCTATATCGGCGGCTGTGAAAATAGGTGTAACAGGTTTGAGCAGATCCCTTCCGTCATTTGGCGGCATATGTTCGTCGTCAGGAACCGGTGAACCGAGCATAACATCACCGCCGGCTGCGATCTTTATCGTCGAAGTTTGGTTCGTTGGCTTTGATTGCGGCGTTGGCTTTACCAATACGGAAGGAGTTTTTTCGGCGACGGGTAAATCACCCGACTTCGCCGGCATTTCAGGATCCGTCGGACATCCCGCCAAAAAAACCATTCCCAAGACCAAGGCGGTTAAGTTTATGAGGTTTTTATGAGTCGTCATAATTTCAATGACGATATTTGAGATTTCAAAACACCATCATTAGTTATATGCAAATGATCACTTAGCTGCCGGTGCACCCTTTTCAGAAAGCGAAAACACTTCAGCAATAATCTCATTTTGCTCCAATCCGTGAATCGTATAAGACCCGGTCGCTGGAGAAGCGGATGCCGTTCTGCCAACGTATCGAAGCGACATGTTTTCACGTTTTACCTCGATTATTCGCGCCTCAACGAAATGCCATCCACCCATATTCTTTGGTTCTTCCTGCGTCCAGAAAATTTCCGCCGCATTCTCGTACGAATTGAAAAGTTCGGAAAGTTTTGACGCCGGGAAAGGATAAAACTGTTCTAGCCTGACGAGCGCTACATCGTCATTCTTTTGTTCTTCGCGAGCAGCATCGAGGTCATAAAATACCTTCCCGCTGCATAAAACGATCCGCTTGACTGCAGATCTATCATTGATCGATGGATCATCGATCACCGGTTGAAAGCCGCCCGTTGTAAGATCTTCAACGCTTGAAGAGGCAGCAGGAAGACGCAAGAGGCTTTTCGGTGTCATCACGATCAGCGGTCTGACGATCTCCTGCATTACCTGTCTACGAAGCATATGGAAAAACTGCCCGGGCGTAGTCGGATAACAAACCTGCATATTATTTTCCGCGCAAAGCTGCAGATACCGTTCGAGCCGCGCGGATGAATGCTCCGGTCCCTGACCTTCAAAACCATGAGGCAGCAGCATCACAAGACGATTCTCCTCCTTCCATTTATCTTCTGACGATGAAATGTATTGGTCGATGATCACCTGAGCACCATTTGAAAAGTCCCCAAACTGCGCTTCCCAAAGAACGAGCGCGCTCTTTGCAACCGTCGAATAACCGTACTCAAAACCAAGCACCGCGGATTCAGAAAGTGAGCTGTCAAAAACATTAAAACGCGCACTCGGATTTACCTCGCTTCTGATTTCGGCAAGAGGACACCAAATATTTCCGGTTTGTGTGTCGTACATCATCGAATGCCGATGCGAAAACGTTCCGCGACCCGAATCCTGACCGCTCAAGCGTATGTCGAATCCGTCTTTTACGATCGAACCAAATGCGATCGCTTCAGCAAATCCCCAATCCATCGGTGTTTCGCCGTTGCCCATTTTTGAACGCCGCCCTAATTGACCAACCATCTTCGGATTAATATTAAATCCATCCGGAATGATCGAGATCTTTTCCGTTACGCTTTCTAAAACTTCTTTTGAGATCGCGGTTTCCAAAATAACTGATCCGTCGTCATCGGGCACGGGTGGAGCGAGTTCTTTGACCTTTTTCTTGTCAGTTGCGATCTCTTTTGCGGCTCTCAAAATATCTTCATATTTTGCGACGACTTTGTCGGTCATTGCCGTCAGTTCATCTTCAGTGATCACGCCGCTGCGGATCAATTCCTGCGCATAAACGTGGCGTACGCCCGGATGCGCCTTTACGCGCTGATACATCAAAGGCTGCGTATAGCTTGGTTCATCACCCTCATTGTGTCCGAGCCTGCGGAATCCAACGAGATCGATCGCCACATCTCTGTTGAATTCCTGCCGGTATTCAAGTGCGATCTGTACGACCCGATATGCGGCCTCCGGCGAATCGCCATTTAGGTGAAAGATCGGGAGTTGCGTGATATGCGCAGCGTCCGTCGAATAGATCGAGCTTCGTCCTGCTTCGGGGGAAGTAGTAAATCCGATCTGGTTGTTTATTACGATATGGATAGTCCCGCCTGTTCGATAGCCGCGAAGGCTTGCCAACTGAAGCGTTTCCATTACGATCCCCTGTCCCGCAAAAGCCGCGTCGCCGTGTAAAACGATCGGTAAAACCAGATCTATTACTTCTTCTTTTCTCTCTTCGTCGCCTTCTAATAATTGGTCCTGACGCGCGCGCGCCATTCCGTCTACTACAGGATCTACAAACTCAAGATGGGATGGATTACATGAAAGCTGGATCCGCACCTCATTTCCGCTCTGTGTAATTCTTTTGCCGATCGCCCCCTGATGATATTTAACGTCGCCTTCATCGGCCGGGAAACTCGGATGCGAAGTACCTTCAAACGAGGTGAAAATTCGTTCCGCCATATCGCCTGTATTGGCGTTGCCGACTATATTGGCTAAAACATTCAGTCTTCCGCGATGTGCCATTCCCATATAAATTTCTTTTACGCCGCGCGCTGAAGAAAGATTTACGAGTTGGTCAAGAAGGGGAATAATAGTTTCACAGCCTTCAAGCGAAAATCGTTTTTGACCGAGATATTTTCTATGAAGAAACTGTTCAAATTGTTCGGCTTCGATGAGTTTAAGCAGAAGTTCTTTCTGAGTTTCGCTGGAAAGCGGTTCCGTATCTACAAACTCCTGACGGATCTTTTCGCGCAGCCAATTGATCTCCGCGCGGCTTTGGATATGGCGATACTCGATCCCAACCTTTCCGCAATATGCTCTGCGCAAAACCCAAAGGATTTCCCTGAGCGTCGACCGGTTTTTCCCGTGAAGTCCGTCGGTAATAAATTCCCGGTCGAGATCCCAGATCGTCAATCCAAAATTTTCAAGTTCGAGATCGGGTGAATAATGGTTCGTCATATTCAGCGGATCGATGTCCGCGAGCATATGACCGCGTTTACGGTAAGTATTTATAAGCTGTAATACCTTTGCTTGTTTTACGGTTTGCTCATGGAGGTGATCTCCGCCGAGAAGCGTCGGGTTATAATCTTCTGCCCAACGCAGAGGCGGATAAGAAATTTCCAGACTTTCAAAGATCTCGTCGTAAAACCGGTGATCGCCAACGAGAAACTGATGAATAAGATTTAAGAAAAGTCCGCTTTCCGCACCCTGGATCACGCGATGGTCGTATGTGCTGGTGATCGTCATGATCTTGCTTATTCCAAGAATTGAAAGCGCGGCTGACGTCATTCCCTGATATTCTGCAGGGTATTGGATCGCTCCGGTTGCGATAATTGCGCTTTGACCGGACATCAAACGCGGCGTAGATGCGACGGTTCCGATCGTACCCGGATTTGTCAGAGATATCGTTGTCCCCTGAAAATCATCGAGAGTTAGTTTGCCGGTTCGCGCTTTTGTTATTGCTTCGTTGAATTTGTTGAAGAAATCCCAAAATGTACCTTCATTTACGCCTTTTAAATTTGGAACAAGCAGATTTCGCGAGCCGTCTTTCTTTTCAATATCAACGGCGATTCCGAGATTTACGCTTTCACTTTCAAGTCTCGAAGGTTTTCCGTCGACTACTCCGTAGCCATTATTCATTGCCGGATATGCTTTTGTTGCCTTAATGATCGCCCAGCCTATGAGATGGGTGAATGAAACTTTTCCAAGCGCGCGTAAGCCGAGGTTTTCATTGATAACCTTTCGATTTTCCTCAAGAAGTTTTACAGGGATATTTCGAACCGAAGTCGCCGTTGGGACGGTCAGGCTCTCGTTCATATTCTCAACGATAACTTTTGAAACACCCGTTAATGTTTTTGCTTCGACGCCCTGGCGAACCTTCGTTTCCTTAGGCTGCGAACTTGATTGTTCCGGCGTTGCGGCTTGAGGCCGTGATTCTACAGGCTGAGCCGCAGATGACGCGGGTTTCTCATCTGCCTGAAGCCCTTCCCCCGCAAGGAGTTCGTCAAAATAATTTCTCCATGAATCATCGACCAAAGTACGGTCACTCGTAAATCTGTCATAAAGCCCTTCTACGTAGCTCGCATTGGCTCCAAAATGTTCATTGATGTATTCGGTTAAATTCGAAACTTTTTCACTCACGTTATAAAATCCTCTTCCTATCTACAGAAATATCTAATATTTTAACCTATTAGGAAGGAAAACATAAATTACAGAAAGCGAATAGAATGCAGTAATTTTTGACGATTTTTTAAAAAAGAAGGGAAGTGGACGTTAAACGCCGATCAAATGTCGCTTCCGACGAAATACATTTGCGAATCAAATGGTTTTTCGTCATGTAAACGTTCGACAGCAGAATAATTTCCGTCGCTATCGAGTATTTGCGCGTTCACATTGTCTTTCAGATACGCGGCAAGTGCTTCATTCTTAATATATTTAACAAGGCGCTTGTCCTTTACGGGAACAACGGCTTCGACACGCCGGTCGAGATTTCTATGCATCCAATCGGCACTTCCAAGATAGAGTTCTTCATCGCCGCCGTTCGCGAAATAAAAGATCCTGCTGTGTTCTAAAAATCTTCCGATCACTGAGACCACGCGAATATTGTCTGACAATCCTTTGATGCCCGGCCGCAAAACACAGATCCCGCGCACGATCAGATCAATTTCAACGCCCGCCTGCGATGCTCGATAAAGTGCTCTGACGATCTTGTCATCGGTCAGACTATTTATCTTAACGATAATGCGTGCCTCTCTTCCTTTGAGCTTATTTTTTGTTTCACGCTTGATCAAT
>JBGTEI010000410.1:0-6402 GCA_041747875.1 Pyrinomonadaceae bacterium
CTGCCAGCCTGCAAGGATTGCGAAAGCAATCGAACCGACATGGTAATTGAACGGTATTGCCGAAAACAGGCAGTCGTAATACTCAAGCACTTTCGAACGCGTTGCGTTCGTTGCAGGCTGGCAGCCTGCGTTCCTAAGAGGATGCGTTCCATGGAGTCTGCAGTTATTTCGTTTGCCGATAAAACCCGTTCACAGTATCCTATTCGAAATCCAAATTTCCCGAGGAGACAATTTATGAAACGAGTTTTAGTATTTCTATTGACCGCAATTTTTCTTTTTACAGTGTCATGTAAAGACGACACAAAGGTTGGAATGAAGCCGGACGATAATTCAAACACGCCAAAGCGCGTTGCTCCGAAGATGACCGAGGAAGAACTTCTTGCAAAGGCTAAGGAGATCCATAAGGCTGTGATCACGCTCGATACGCATGATGATATCGACACAAAGAATTTTACCGACGAGAAAAATTATACTCAGAAGCTCGAGAGTCAGGTAACTCTTTCCAAGATGAAGGAAGGCGGACTCGATGTTGCGTGGTTTATCGTCTATACGGGACAGGGCGAACTCGACGAAGCCGGTTATAAAAAAGCTTATGACAATGCGATCGACAAATTTGACGCGATCGATCGATTGGTAACAAAGTTTGCGCCGAATGAGATCGAACTTGCAAAGACTTCGGAAGACGTCAGAAGAATCCACAAAGCAGGGAAATTGGTTGCAATGATCGGTATCGAGAATGCATATCCGATCGGGAAAGATCTTGGTTTGATCAAGACATTTGCGACGCGCGGGGCGCGGTATATGTCGCTTGCGCATAACGGTCACAGTCAATTCTCAGATTCAAACACCGGTGAAAAAGATGATAAATGGATGCACAACGGTTTGAGCGAAGATGGGAAAAAGGCCGTTGCGGAAATGAACAAGTGGGGAATTATGGTTGATATTTCTCATCCCTCAAAAGAAGCGATCAAGCAGACGATCGAACTTTCAAAAGCTCCGGTAATTGCGTCGCATTCGTCTGCCAGAGCAAAAGCCGATCATTCGCGCAATCTTGACGATGAACAGCTTGGATGGATCAAGAAAAACGGCGGTGTCGTGCAGGCAGTTGCGCTCGGAAGTTATGTAAATGTTGATAAAGCAAAGGCGATAAACGACGCGCGCGATAAGGTTTACAAGGAATTTGCGGAAAAAGAGAAGTTTGAAAGAATGGAAAGAGAAGAGGTCGCAAAACTTCCGGAAGCCGAGCAAAAGGCTTATATGGAAAAATTTACGGCTTTCCGCGAAAAAGCAAAACCGCTGGTTGAAGAAGCAACCAAAACCCTTCCGAAGGTGGATGTCAAAGATTTTGTCAATCACATTGATTATCTTGTTGAGAAGATCGGTATCGATCATGTAGGAATTGCATCGGATTTTGACGGCGGCGGAATTGAAGGTTGGAATGATGCTTCGGAAACGCTGAATGTAACTGTTGAGTTGGTTCGCCGCGGATATTCACAGGAAGAGATCGGTAAGATCTGGAGCGGAAACTTGCTGAGAGTTTTGGACGAAGTTCAAAAAGTGTCAAAGGAACTTCAGGCGGGCTAGCAGCCGGAGCGCGGGCATCCCTGCCCGCACGAACGCGAGAGCGTTCGAATTGCGTTATGCAATGTATCTATGGATGACGAATGCATTCGTTATGAAAAGGAGCGCGGGCGTCGATGCCTGCGCTCTTTTTAGCGGGTCCTCCATTATCGTGCGCTTCTTTTCTTTACCGATTCGAACTCCAAACGAAACTCGAACGCGGTAGCGTTCGTGCGGGCAGGGATTCCCGCGCTCCATTGCCTGCGCTCTGTTAGAGGATCTCAATATCAAATTTGTGAAGCAAACCCTTTACATTTTCGGCTGAGAATTTTGCTTTCCTGATCCGATTATTTTCGGGGTCAATTGAGAAATTGAAAGAGGACGTAAGATCTGCTTTTTTGAGATTTGTATTGTTGAAGATCGTTCCCGAAAGATCGCTTATATCATATGTTGAACCCGAAAGATCCGTATTTGCAAAATCTGCATCGCGAACTTTGCAATCGATAAACCTCGTATTTATTAACTTAAGATCACAAAATATCGATGTGCTTAACTGGCATCCATCGAAATTAAACTTCATCAGCAATTTATTGCAGCTATCAAACCTAAGTCCGAGCATCTTGCAGTTCTTAAATTCGACGTCGTTAAATACCGCGCCTGTTACTCTTGCGAGACTGAGATCACAACTTTCAAACCTACACTCGACAAATTTTATCAGCGAGAGATCCGAACCGCTAAGTGAACAATTTGCAAAACGGCAGTTTTCGTAGTCACCTTTTGTCAAAGGCTTTTTCGAATAATCCGCTCCGCTGAATTCCTCGTCTTCAAAATAATCCTCGCTCATTTCTGGCTATTTTCCGGCGGCTTTTGCTTTTACTCTTTGAAAATCCAGATCCTGGAAATCAAAGCTAAAATCGATGTTCGGCGAGATTCCTTTTAGGCTTATCGCCTTCGCCTTGCCTTCTTCATCAAGACTAAAGATCGCAAAAGCATCGGCGTTCATTGCCTGATATTCCCACTTTATGGCAAAAGCATTTGCTTTGTAATACTGCATTTCTCCGTTTAGCTGCGGCGACCTATAAGAACGAAACCAAAGCTTATTATTTTTCAAAAAGACTTCCGCTTTTCCAAACCATTTATCTTCATAAACGCCGGTATAATCGGCAGGTTTTATATGATCGCTTTTTGCGGTTTTGACAGTTTCCCATACCTTTGCGGTTACTTCATCACCGGCACTTCTCGCGCTCAGAGCTTGGTAATACCGATCGATCCAGCCAAAATCGTCAAGTCCTAAATAGCTGTCGACGATCGTGTTTGAAACGGCTGAGAAAACTCCGCCGCCGCCGGCTTCGGTATTTGTTAAAACAACAACGCCAAGATTGAGATCGGGGATCAAAATGGTTCTCGAAAGCATTCCGGGTAAACCGCCCGTGTGGGTTACTGCCAGATTTCCTTTCATATCCGTCAATCCCCACCCTAAACCGTAACCTGCAAAATGCGAGTTATAACGAGGATTTCGTCCAACGCCCGTCACAGTATGGATCGACCACATTTCGCCCTGCCGCGCTTCCGAAAATAACTGTTGATCGAGCTTTTCGCCATACTTTCCTTTATTTAGCTGGACAAGCATCCATTTTGAGAGATCGTTGACATTTGAATAGATCGAACCCGCCGCGCCATTAATTTTCGCGGAATCAAATTCATAGTGCGGAACCACCCGGATCGTACCCGTTTCGGTGGAATGCGGGGCAGCGAGATTGGTTCTGTCTTTCATATCGCCGAGGATCGCGTATGAATTATTCATCCCGATCGGCTTTAAGATCCGGTTCGTAACAAACACTTCCCACGGCTGCCCGCTGACTCGTTTTATCACTTCACCTGCGACCAGATATAAAACATTGTCGTAATCAAATTTTGTTCGAAGTGCGGATTGCGGTTTGAAATGCTGAAAGTTTGTAAGGATGTCTTTCATCGTAAAATCAGCCCCGTCTGGGAAAAACATTAGATCTCCTGCGCCGAGTCCCAAACCGCTGCGATGCGTCAAAAGATCTTCGATCGTGAAATTCTGCGTCACGTAGTCGTTGTACATCGTAAATTCCGGAATGTGATCTACTACCTTATCCTGCCACGACAATTTTCCTTCATCTACGAGGATCGCAAGTGCGGCAGCTGTGAATGCCTTTGTATTTGAGGCGATCGCAAAATCGGTGTTCTCGTTTACTTTTTCTTTTGTTTCGACAGACTTTAAACCGTAGCCCTTCATGTGGATGATCTTTCCGTCTTTTACGATCCCGACCGCGGTTCCGGCAACATTGAATTTCGTGAGGGCATCGTTAACGAGTTTGTCGACTTCAGCAGAGGTCATCTGCGCGCTTGCAGGAATTGCTGATACAAAAACGAGTACGACGAGTAAGAGATGTCTTAAGTTTAATTTATTCATTGTTTTACTTTTCGCAGATGTAGTGATTATTCAGCTTCCGAATCCTGTAACGCCTTTTCAACCCGCCTGTCCGGAACGAGCCAGATGATCGCAACGAGAACATAAAGCGCACATCCGATCCAGGGATTGAAATATGTAGAGGCTATACCGATTATGTAGAAAACCGGAGATATTTTGCCTTTTAAGTCGCTCCCTACCGCTTTTGCAAGAACCGAATCATTTCCGTGTACATTCAGGATAGTCTTTTGTAGGATCCAATATGCGATCGCCGCGAGCAGCAAAACTACGCCGTAAAGTGCGACCGGAATCGCCGCAAAATGATTCTCACCCATCCATCCTGTGACAAACGGGATCAGCGACAACCAAAAAAGCAGATGAAGATTTGCCCAAAGCACACCGCCGGTTACTTTTTCAACGGTCTGCATCATATGGTGGTGATTATTCCAGTAGATCCCAAGATAGATAAAACTCAGGACGTAGCTGATAAAAACCGGGAAAAGCGGTTTCAAGGACGCGAAATCTGTACCGTGCGGAACCTTTAATTCGAGCACCATTATCGTAATAATGATCGCCAGTACACCGTCGCTAAATGCTTCCAGTCTTCCTTTTTTCATATAGTTGATCGCGGGATCTGTTTTCCGGTTGTTGTCAGATAAGAATTCGTCATATCCGCAGTCATACAGGAATGAACAGGAATTATAAATAATTCATTGCCGATCGAGTAATTTGAGATCTTATCTCGAGGAACCGAGATCACTCCGTGTTCCTGCGAAAGGCTTTTGACATACATACCTTTTACTTCATTGCCCCAACCATTGCCCGATCTCTCAACGATCTGTCCAAATACCGTCCCGCAGGATTCGTCTTCAATCCGGTCTTTTGAGAAATGAACACCTCCGCCGTATATCACCAATTCATCACGTTCGCGATGAATTGCGACAACCGGACAAACCATTGCAACTGCAACCTGTTCGAGTTTGCACGCACCGATATAGACTTGTGTCAGGTCATAAAAGACAAAATTTCCAGGGCGAATTTCGTCGATCCCTGTAAAGTCTTCTGCCAAGCTGCACGTTGGCGTATCACCGATAGAGATCGTCAGATCCGGAAACTGTGCTCCGTACCGCGCTTTTAGTCCTGCCATTATCTCAAGACTCGCATTGTGTATTTCCAAAACTCTATCGACCGACCGCGAATCGTACGAATGACCGGCGTGGGTTAAAAATCCCTTGAACACAATACGCGCACTCCCTGCGATCTCTTTGAGGATCGCGTCGATCGCATCGGTGTCTTTTGGGTCAACGCCCGTTCGGTGATAGCCGACGTCAATCTTTATAAATACACCGATATTGTGCCCGAGATGTTTATTGAGGAATTGCGCCGTTTCAACGGATTCGACCAAGAGATTCAAACTAACCTTTTCGGCAAGCAAATTTATCTCGTCGATCTCAAGTATATTTACCGGGAATGCGACCGTAATATCGTCCCATTCATCGGCGAAATAATTTGCCATCTTTAACGATGAGACCGTTATTTTATCGACCCCAAGTTCCTTAAACCACCGGCCGACCTCGAGTGATTGATGAGTTTTAAAATGCGGACGGAAATCGAGTTTGTTTTCCAGCGCCTTTTGATGAATCGCACCGATATTTTTTCGGCACTTTTCCTCGTCCAGAATTAAGGTTGGTTTCGTGATCATGTGATTGGGCTTTAATAAGACTTCGAGAATTCTAACCGTAAGTAAAACTTACGTCAAAACAGAATCCTTATGAATCGCATCAGTTCGATCAGTTGTAGCCGATCCAATTGCCGGAATCGTAAAATTTCCAGTTTGGCGGCGGCGATCCGATCTCAAAAAGTTCAAAGTGTCGTGACCTAAATACAGGCTCCAAATGCGGGCGGATCGAAATATTTCGGCGCATCAAACGGTATTTTTCCGCGTCCGATTTATATCTTATTTCGGAATTATCATCTTGAACGTCAGAAATTATCGAGCCTTCGATCGGATTGAGAACATAAACTTTGTCGTATTTTTCGAGGTCGTTTTTGTTAAACGATGTGATCAAGGATGATTTTGTATCAAAGAACCAATTGCAGATCGGATTTACGCCATATTTTGTAATTATCAGATCGTTTGGTGAGAATTTTTGTTTTTGCTTTAGCGCGATAATTTGTTGATAGGTTGCTCTTTGATTTTCGTTTCTCATAACAATCCCCATCACTTCTCCAAACGCCATGACCAGCGAACTTAGAGCGAGGATACAAACTGCGGCAACACTTAGCCATTTTCGCTTTTGGTATTTGAGATGAAAGCCGAGGATCACAATTACCGGGATGGTAATAAAAAGAAAAAGCCGCGGGGCGACATCCGTATCCGCGAATGGAGAAACGATCAGATAGCA
>JBGTEI010000411.1:0-2698 GCA_041747875.1 Pyrinomonadaceae bacterium
ATCACAGCAAGCGCTCCCAGACCAAAAGCTAAATTACGTGTCCCAAAAAGCTTCTTATACCATGGAACATCCAAAACATATGCGGTCGCAATTTGCCCATTCGAAACGGCGATAGGAGCGGATTCTTCTCCCGCTTCTGAATTAAGTATGATCGTATTCGAAAGAATTGTTCGACACCTATCGCAGTCCGCTAAATGATTTATAACGCGAGGCTTAGCCTTTTCGCTTAAAGCATTCTCAGCAAAAATTGATATTTCATCTGCGTCGAGATGCGCGCCGGGAATCTCGCTTAAACGAGTTTCGCCGCTTCGCGTCGCCTGCCGCAAAAGAGCATCCATTTCTTTGTCGAATTCAAATTCCATCTTTACAAAATAAATTAACCGCCGGGACACAGAGTGATCAGAAATGTCCTCAAGAAACTTTTTAAAAGCTGCATTTCTGAAAACCAGTGTGTTTTCCGCCGATCAATTTTCAAAAAACTCTGCGCGCTTTGCGCCTTTGCGTTTAAATCTCCCTGCCCGCAATCAGAGAACGCCCGACCCGATCAATTCTTGCAGTATTGCAATTACGATAAACGCCGTGAAAAGTTTTTCTAGGTTCAAACCAAGTTTTTCCGCGCTTTCCGTCAAATGTCTTTGAACCTCATTTTCATTCCAGCCGTGTTTTATGCGGAGCATTTTTTCAACGCCTTTACGTATTTCTTTTTGAACGCGAACAAGTTTCCTGCTCGCCGTCGCTTCGTGATAACCAAAGGTCTCCGCAATATCTTTTAGTTTCAGGTCGTCGAAGTAATAGAGCTTTATCAAAAGCCGGTCTTCATCACCGAGATCGGCGATCGAACTTTGAAGCGATTCCAAAATATCCGTCTGTGCTTCTTTTTCGCTGAAAATCTCCTCGGGATTTTCGGTCGCACTTACAACCACATTATTTTCAGACCTTTCGGCCGAATCCTGCGCAAGATTCTCAAATTCGCGGTCGTCTTCAGTTTGGACAAGACGTTTCATTTTTCTGAATTGATCGATCGCAAGTTGATTTGTCACCGCTCTCAGCCAACCGGCCAGGCTTCCTTTTCCAGAATAGTAGGAAAGTTTTGCTTTCGTTTTTCCTTCGGCGTCAAGCCTTAAACCGTGCAATTCTGCCCAAATCGAACTCGCCAGGTCTTCAGCATCTTCCTTGTTCTTCGCAAATTTATACGCCGCGGATTTCACGCTCGAGTCAAAATTCAAAACGATATCGCCCCACGCAGTTTCATCACCGCGTTCGCAGGCGATTATGAGACACAGGTCATCCGCCCGAAGTGAATCTATAAACTCCATTATTTCAGGATGTCCCGCCTTCTCATCATCGCGCAATACGTATTTTTCAACCGAAGAAGTGATCCGATCCGTTAGATCACTCAATTTCAGACCGCGTGAATCCTCAGCACGCGAGAGCAATCTCGAAATGCATTCTTCAATTGTTGAATTATGTTTTGCGGCAAGTGTCGCCATCTGTGATTTGACAGAATTTTACCACTAAATCTGCCATATAGTAATGTTACTTAACTATTTGAAAAAACTTCGTCGATGCAGGAACAAAGTCTTTTTTTGCGTATCTGATCATAGTCGTCCAACTTTCCAGCTAAATCAATTTAACAAACCGCTTCGCAGCGGTTCACTTATTCTTTTTAAGGAGGAAAAATGAAAAAACTACTATTTTTACTGTGCGCCATTACACTGATCACGAGCGCTCAGACTCTATTTGCGCAGGATACCGAAGCCGGGAAAACGATCAACGCCGGTGTTTTAAACGGAAAGGCAATATCTCTGCCAGTACCGGAGTATCCGGAAAAAGCAAAGGAAAATAACATCCGTGGCTCGGTGGTCGTCGAAATAGTTATCGACAAGGTAGGCACGGTTGAATCTGCAAAAGCAAAATCCGGTCATCCGGAACTCCGCGAGGCATCAACCGCGGCTGCTCTTAAATCGAAGTTTGAGCCGATGCTGCTCGAAGGCAAACCTGTCAAAGTACGCGGCGTTCTCGTCTACAACTTCGGTGACAAACCTGCGAGATCAAAAACCGCCATTAGCGGAAAACCCACTCTGGGAGTAATAAACGGTGCAGCCACATCACTTCCAGAAGCGGAATATCCGGCAGCGGCCAAGGCAGTTTGTGCCGAAGGAACGGTAAACGTCAAAGTCGAGATCGACGCAAACGGTGATGTTCTGGACGCCGAGGATGTCTGAAATGTGTATCGCCACCGTCTCGGTGGCTGTCGCTGCGGCATCTTGCCGCCGTTAGCGTTGTCATTTGCTGATGCGGTCCGATAGCGAGACGCTCTCAGGACAGCCACCGGGACGGCGGCGTTACTCTATTTATTCTGATTAAAAACGGTCTTCGCGGCCATTTTTGCAAGTTTCCAGGTTCGACCCCAATCGATACCTTCTTCGTCTTGTCCTTTCCCAAGCAGTTTATCAACAAACATCTTGCGCAGATCTTTTCCTTCCCGTTTGAACATAAACTCTTTTGCAAACGGTTTTGCGGTAAGAAAGAAATTAAACTCCGGATCCGTAACGATTCCGATTCCCTCAAGCGTCATCAGCGCGCGCATTATATATGTGAAATTTGCCGGAAGACGAAAAGGATAATCGTACATAACGTCAGCCAGATCGTACGTCAGTTCCTTAAAATTGACGTCTTTGAGTTTTAGATCGAGATG
>JBGTEI010000412.1:0-1705 GCA_041747875.1 Pyrinomonadaceae bacterium
TGTCGGCGGCGCAGACGCCAGCCAAAATGGATTCGGTGATCTTATCCCGGCAAAATTGATACTGAGATCAGCCATAATATTTGAACCAGATTTCCGAAGTTCTTACTCTTCAGGCCGCCCGCCGGCGTCTACTCCTGCAACGCTTGCCTGATTGATGACATTGACCTTCATGTCGTCGATCACCCGTACCTGACATGAAAGTCGGGTATTGATCCCAAGATCCGATTTCGTCGCTAATATTGCAGCTTCCGCCTCACCGATCTCACCCGGATCTCCGGAAATCACTTCCACACGGCACGTCGTACATCGTGCGTTTCCGCCGCATCGATGCATAATATCAATTCCGTTATCTTCCAAACAAAGTACAAGTTTTCTACCTTTTTCCGCATCGAACGCTACTTCGCCCGATGCTGTTTCAGCGGTAATAGTCGGCATTAATAATTGCTCCCCAATAATTTTGATTTTGTAAAACTTAAGTCTTTTGACTTTAGGATAAATTGCGAGATAAAAGCAAGTAGTAATGGTTTCTTACGATGTCTTATATACTACCGAAAGGAAAATTTAATTCGTTAAAAAACTCAACCGTCTTCACCCGGACGGGAAAATGGTCCGAGTTTCCCAACTAAATAAATTGTATATTTCCCGACGTCCCATTCGGGACGTACGATAATAGCTCTGCCATTTATGGCGGGGTGACGGGGTGCGAAGTCCCGATGGGACTTCATGTCGTTTGATCTTACCCACCGATAAATCGGTGGGCTATTAGCGGACGTCCCTTTCGGGACTCGAAACCATCAGTCGGCTCTCGTTTAGATATCGCCCAGATAATAAACCTTCTCCAAAAACAAACCCGAAGGCGGTGCGGTAAATTTTGCCGGAGTGTTTGTCGGATATTTGAGGATCCTTTCAAACGCCGTATCGGACAGATTTCCCCGGCCAACTTCGGCGAGCATCCCGACAATTCTTCGCACCATTTTCCACAAGAAGTGGCTTGATCTTATTCGAAAACAGATCATATCCGCTTCGAGAAAAAGTTCTACGCTTTCGACATTTACGATCGTCGATTGGTTTTTTGAACCGTCAAACTGACAAAACGAAGCAAAATCATGTTTCCCAATTAGCGTTTCCGCCGCGTTTGTCATCTTTTGAGGATTGAGTTCGTCCTTTATCCACCAGACGAGGTTTTTTGCGAATGCTGTTCGGCGCGTCGAGATCTGATAAAGATATTGCCGCGAGACTGCATCGTGCCGCGCGTGAAAATTATCCGGCGCATTTTGAACCTTTAGAACGTTGATATCGTGCGGAAGCAGATCGTTTAGCCCATGCTGGATCATTCTTGGCGTCACGTTTGTCTTAAGTTCGCCAACTTTCAAATGTGCAAACTGCTGGATCGCGTGAACCCCGGCATCGGTTCTTCCGGCGCCGCCGAATTCAATTCGACCCGAAAAAAGCTCGCTCGCTGCATTCATCAGCTCGCCTTGAACAGTTTTCGCATTGTGCTGTATCTGCCAACCGCGATAGCGCGTTCCTTCGTATTCAATTTCGAGTTTCCAAGTATTCATAACGATTTAAAAAAGCGGAAAACGGATTGCACGGATTCTGTAAATAAACGCGGATCATAACAAATCAACGAAGATTCGCATTCTCCGCCAGATCCGCGTTCCAATCTTAGCCGCCGATAACGACTTTCTCGCGATTTTTATTA
>JBGTEI010000413.1:0-2118 GCA_041747875.1 Pyrinomonadaceae bacterium
AAATAGACGCTAATTTTATTGGATAGCTGTCTTTAAAAGAAGTGAAAAAAAGGGGAATGTAAATGAGTACAGTTTTCGAAAATACCGTGTCGGCAAATCTTACTGTTAAAAACGGAAATGGCAACGGAAATGGAACCGGAACAGCGACGAGAAGAGTTGCGGATTCGGTCGGGCTAAATGCGGATAAGGTTATCTTAAAACGTTATTCGCTAAAAGACGAAAAAGGAAATCCAGTCGAAGAATGGTCCGATATTGTTTACCGTGTTGTTGGTCATGTATCGACTGCCGAACAAGATCCGGTAATGAGAGATTTCTTTTTCAATTCAATGTTAGAAATTATGCTTGATCGCGAGTTTGTACCAAACACCCCCTGTCTCGTGAATTCCGGCAAACCAAAAGGACAGCTAGCAGCATGTTTTGTGCTCAACGTTCCCGATTCGATTTCGGGAATCATGAAGCATGCACAAGATGTGGCGGTAATTCATCAAACCGGCGGCGGTACGGGAATGACCTATGAGTTTTTGAGACCTGCCGGGTCAATGGTCAATTCAACCCGCGGTGTCGCTTCGGGTCCGGTAAGTTTCATGAACATCGTAAATGGAACAACGGAAGTCGTAAAACAAGGCGGCGTAAGACGCGGCGCAAATATGGGGATCTTGAATATCAAGCATCCTGACATTCTGCGTTTTATTCACGCGAAAAATGACCAACATTCACTTACAAATTTCAATATCTCTGTAACGGTAACCGACGACTTTATGGAAGCGGTTGACGCAAAATCCTGGTTTCAAACCGAATTTGACGGCGAAGCATGGGATCAGACGGTATTTGATGAAGCGACCGGAAAAGATTACGTAGTGTATCGCCGCGCCGACGGTACAACAGCGACTTTCGCAGATAAAAAAGCATTTGAAAATGCCGACTTGAGCGATTGCACCATCGAGCAGCCTCCTGCACCCGGAATGGTTTATGCTCCTGACATCTGGAATCGAATAATCGCTTCTGCTCATAAATATGCAGAACCGGGAATCATTTTTATCGACGAAGTAAATCGTCATAATCACATGATGAATTCGATGGGTCCGATCTTCGCCTGCAATCCGTGCGGTGAACAGCAATTGCACTTTAACAATTCCTGCAATCTTGGTTCGATCGATCTCTCGAAGTTTTATACTGAAGTTGGCGACGGAACTGATCCGGACGAATGCGTAAACTGGGAAAAACTCGCGCATGTTACACATCTCTGTACAAGATTTTTGGACAATGTGATCGATGCCGGACATTTTCCGCTTCCAGAGATCGATGACGTTGTAAAACGAACACGCCCGGTTGGACTTGGCGTTATGGGCTTTGCTGATCTTTGTTTGAAGCTCAAGGTAACTTACGGCGAAGAAGATTCGATCGCGTTTATGGATAAAGTGATGGGCTTTGTCCGTCGTGAATCCTGGAAAGCTTCGCTTGAGCTTGGCGCTGAAAAAGGAACATTTCCGGAACTTGAACCAAACCGCGATGACTACGCTGATTTTATTTACAACGAGATCGGGATTTCCCGTGATGTTCCTTTGACGCCGCGTAACTATGAAGTTACAACAATTGCGCCGACCGGAACCATCTCACTTGTTGCTGAAACATCTTCGGGTATCGAACCAAACTTCTCGTGGGCATATGTCCGGCGCGACACGCTTGGTGAGCGTCATTATGTTCACACATTGGCTGCGGAAGCATTGGGAATTGAAGTTGATCAATCGGATGAGACTTCGATCAGAGAAGCTGCGGAATTTGTTGTCGACAATCAGGATAAATTGCCTTCGCACTTTATCTCAGCGATGGATATTACGTCACACCAGCACGTAAAAGTACTTGGTGCTGCGCAGAAACACGTTGACAATGCGATCTCGAAAACTTGTAACGGCGCAAATGACGATACGGTTGAATCAGTTGACCAACTCTATCGAATGGCTCGTGATCTTGGCTGTAAAGCGGTTAGCTATTATCGTGACGGAAGCCGCGACGGTCAGGTATTAACTTCGATGAAATCGAGTGATAAAAAAGAAGCAGCTGTTGAACCCGGTGCAGATTTTACGGTCAAACCTCAAAATAGTGTTGAAGTCACAAGTG
>JBGTEI010000414.1:0-2373 GCA_041747875.1 Pyrinomonadaceae bacterium
CAATTTTATTGTAGAAACCTTTGAATCAGAAGGTGTCACATTTTCAGAAGTGCTGATCGATCGGACATTTGAAAAAGATAATGCGCCGACGCGAAAACCAAATACAGGTTTACTTACACAATACTTCACCGGTGAATATGATCTCGGGAAATCATTTGTCATCGGCGATAGGATCTCGGATGTCCAGCTCGCAAAAAATCTCCGCGCGAAATCGATCTTTATAAAGAACAAAAACTTCGAAATTCCTCAGACAGGCGAAACTGTAAAGCTTCTGGCAGAAAACTGGTGCGAGATATACGAATTCTTAAGATCTCCGGCAAGAATTGTTTCACACCGTCGGACGACAAAAGAAACCGATATTCTTGTCGAGCTAAATCTTGAAGGAAAAGGCGTTGCAGAAATTTCCACGGGAATTGCGTTTTTCGATCATATGCTCGAGCAGATCTCGCGGCATGGCGAAATTGATTTGAAAGTGATCGCGAAAGGTGATCTTGAGGTGGACGAACATCACACGATCGAAGACGTCGCGATCACGCTTGGTGAGGCGTTTGATCAAGCCCTGGCGGATAAGCGCGGACTCGCGCGATACGGCTTTTGTTTGCCGATGGACGATTGTCTGGCTCAGGTAGCGGTAGATTTCGGCGGAAGAAACTGGTGCGAGTGGGACGCGGAGTTTAAACGCGAAATGATCGGTAAAATGCCGACCGAGATGTTTTTTCATTTCTTTAAGTCATTCAGCGATAAAGCATTGTGCAATTTGAACATAAAAGCGGAAGGCACGATCGAGCATCACAAGATCGAGGCGATCTTCAAAGCTTTTGCAAAGGCGGTAAAAATGGCGGTAAAGCGTGATGTCTCAAGCCTAAGCCTTCCATCCACAAAAGGAACTCTATAGGTTATTCGTCTGCGCTTAAGCTATGAAAATTGCGATCTTAAAATATAACGCCGGAAACATTGAATCGGTAAAAAATGCGCTCGATCGTTTGGGCGTTAGATCGGTTGTTTCTGACGATGTAAAAGTATTAACGTCCGCCGATAAGGTGATCTTTCCGGGAGTGGGGGAAGCATCGACCGCGATGAACTATTTGCGAGAGCGAAATCTGGATCGTGTTATCAGTTCGCTGACGCAGCCGGTACTCGGGATCTGTCTTGGAATGCAGCTCTTATGCGAGCATTCAGAGGAAAACGATACTCAGTGTCTTGGCATTGTGCCAAACAAAGTAAAGCTTTTTCGATCTGAAGAATTTAAGGTTCCGCACATGGGTTGGAATGAAATATCGAATCTTAGAGGCAGTCTTTTTGAAGGTGTAAGTGACAGATCCTTCTTATACTTTGTACATAGTTATTATGTTGAAATGGGAGATTCGACCGTCGCGGCAGCAGACTATGTGTTGAACTTCTCTGCTGCAATTCAATTTAAGAATTTCTACGCAGTGCAGTTTCACACTGAAAAATCAGGCGAGATCGGCGATAGAATTTTAGAAAACTTTTTAAAGACCTAGAGAGATGTGCCCGCGAAATACGCGAAAAGCACGAAAAAAAATAAAGTTTTAATTCTTTTTATACTTTTAATTTCGCGTTCTTTCGCGTATTTCGCGGGCAAAAAAACATTATGATCGAAATTATTCCGGCAATTGATGTTATCGAAGGAAAATGCGTTAGGCTCAATCAGGGAGATTTTTCGCAAAAGAAGATCTATAGCGACGATCCCGTAAGTGTCGCAAAAGATTTTGAATCTCACGGACTAAAACGCGTCCATATCGTCGACCTCGACGGCGCAAAGATCGGGAAAGTGACAAACCTGAAAGTACTTGAAAAAATCGCTTCTCAAACTGATCTCGATATTGATTTTGGCGGAGGGATAAAAACCGATGGCGATATAAAAGCGGTTTTTGATGCCGGCGCAAAAATGGCGGGAATCGGCAGCATCGCGGTAAAAGAAGAAGAAAAGTTTACGGCGTGGCTCCGTAAATACGGCAGCGAGAAGATCCTGCTTGGCGCCGATGTAAAGGATGGAATGGTTGCGATCAACGGTTGGCAAACCAGGACGGAGCTTGAAATTCTGCCGTTTCTAAAAAAATATTACGCGATGGGTGTTCACCAGGTATTTGTTACGGATATCAGTAAAGACGGACTTTTGCAGGGTTCTTCGAAAGAACTTTATAAAGATATTTTGAAGCATTTACCGCGTCTCGAATTGATAGCATCGGGCGGGGTTGATTCGATCGATGAGATCGGTCAACTCGAAAAGCTCGGCTGCACGGGCGTGATAATCGGCAAAGCGATTTATGAGGGGAAAATTAAGTTAAGTGAATTTCAAGGATTAAATTTCTAGCTGTTCATGCTTAAAAAACGCATCATCCCCTGTCTTGA
>JBGTEI010000415.1:0-2420 GCA_041747875.1 Pyrinomonadaceae bacterium
GCGGAACACTGCCGCGTTTCCGATTCGACCAATTGATGAATTTTGGTTGGAAATTCCTGTTGCCGGTCGCATTAGGAAACGTTATTTTGACGGTAATAATTGTATTTTTGTTGAATAGATAGATCTTTTCGTAATTCGTAATTGGTAATAGGTAATACGTCGGTCGTAATCGAATGATATATACCAATTACTAATAACGAATTACCTATTACGAATTCATGGTTACACCTATTTTTTTCATACTGGCAGGACTCGCGATCGCATGTGCGGTTTCGTGTGTGTACCACAAAAACCCGCTTTATAGTGCTGTTTCGCTGGTCGGCGTGTTTATTTCGCTTGCGTGTATTTATTTGACACTTGCGGCGCCATTTATTGCGGTTGCGCAGATCCTTGTATATGCAGGCGCGATCATGGTTTTGGTAGTTTTCGTGATAATGCTTTTGAATCTCGACGAAGAACGCCCGTTAAACCGCCTGCGATATCTTTATTTTATCGGCGGCGCGCTCGGGATCGCACTGCTTGCGCAGACCTTCTTTATTTTTTACGCGGTCCGAAGCCAGGGCATGGAATCGGTTGCAAATACAAATGTCGGAACGGCGATGAGTATTGGCCAATCGATGTATACACAGTATTTGCTTCCCGTTGAGATCGTCGGAATTTTGCTTTTGATGGGAATCGTCGGCGCGATGATCATGTCGAGAAGGATCAGTGATCTAAAAACCGACGTGGAAGAATCAACTGAAATTGGCAATTAATTAAAGACATGGAACCAGGCTTAGAAACATATTTGGCCCTTTCGGGAATACTTTTTACGATCGGTGCAGTTGGCGTGATATATAAACGCAATGCTATCGGGATGTTTATGTGCATCGAGCTTATGCTCAACGCCGTAAATCTTTCACTCGTTGCTTTTTCGCGCCACTACGGAGATGTCACCGGACAGCTTTTTGTCTTTGTCGTGATGAGTGTTGCAGCGGTAGAAGCTGCCGTCGGTTTGGGGATCATAATCACGTTTTTTAGAAACAGCGATTCGATCGACGTCGATGACGCAAGTATCTTGAAGAATTAGACCGTTGGTTGTGGTTGTTAAGGGACTTTTTTAGCATTGTAGTACGAAAATCAAGATGATAAATGCAGACGTTTTGACATTTCAGGAATTTATGGCGCACGAAACATTGCCGCTTTCTACGATTCAAACTGCTGTGCTTGAGTTTTTACAGGGACGGAAAGACGTCGTACTTTTCGGCTCTCAGGCAGTAAACGCCTATGTCGCTGAGCCAAGAATGACCCAGGAAGTCGATATTTTATCGAATCACGCTGAAGAAATTTCGGAGGAGCTATGTTCCCGATTAGACGAATTGTTCCGTATTGCAGTTCGGGTGAGAAAAATTGGAGATAGAGGTTTTCGAATTTATCAGACACGGAAGGAAGGCAATCGGCATTTGGTCGATATACGAATGGTTGATGAATTGCCAAATTCGGAAACGATTGAAAATATCAAGATTTTGTCTCCTGCGGAATTGATCGCCAGCAAAGTAGTTTCTTATCAGTCCGGAAGGGGACAGCCAAAGGCAGGTACCGATTGGCGTGATTTGGCATTGCTACTACTCGAATTTCCGACGTTGAAAACCGAAGTTGGTGAAGTCTCTGCAATTTTGAAAAGACGGGAAAGCGAAAAAACAGTTTTCGATTTTTGGCGTAAAACTGTTTGCCAGGATCTAAAAATTGAAACGGAAGACGAAGATTTACTTTTTTAGAATATTTAGAATAGTCGAATGACGGAAAATAACCTTTTAAGTCTAATAATTTTCGCGCCGCTCGTAGGTGCTGTCATCAACTGGCTGATCGGCGGGCGTCTGCGAAATGAAACATTTAGCGGCGTGGTCGCCTGTGCGTCGGTTGCCGTTTCGTGCATTGTCGCCTTTATTATTGCGTTTGGGATCGGAACGACGAATCCGGGTGCTCTGTTTGCCCCTGAAGGAAAACCAGTTCTGGATCATTTGTGGACGTGGATCCAGGTTGGCGATTTTAGAGCTGATTTTGGACTTGGAATGGACAGACTTTCGGGGATTTATGTCTGTTTTATAACGTTTGTCGGATTGCTGATCCACATCTTCGCGACGGGTTATATGCACGGCGATAAAGGATTTTATCGTTTCTTTGCCTATTTGAACCTGTTTATGTTTGCGATGCTTACGCTGATCCTTGCAGACAACTATCTTTTGATGTTTGTTGGTTGGGAAGGTGTCGGACTTTGTTCATATCTGCTGATCGGATATTACATCAACAAAGACGAGGCGAGACGCGCGGCAAAGAAAGCATTTGTCATGAACCGCATCGGTGACTGGGGCGTTTTGATGGGAATGTTTCTCATCTTTACGATGACCGGTTCGCTTTCGTTTTTTGATAAAACGGTTGAC
>JBGTEI010000416.1:0-4439 GCA_041747875.1 Pyrinomonadaceae bacterium
TATCCCGCAGACGCAAGTGCCAAAGCACAAAATATTACGACTCGATCGCTCGATTCAAGACGAAGCGCGTTATTGGTTTGCGTCTTCAAAACAGCTTTTAACTGCTGATCCCCTCTGCGCGGAAACCCGGTTGGCGAACTCCAAAATACGATCCGCAGCGCCTGCTCAGCAGCATATTGTGCGGCAATTTCCCTTGAAATGCTTCGGTTTGCCATGTCGATCGCGCGTCTTGAAAAATCCTGCGACTTCCGCCATTCGCCTTTTGCCGCCGCCGATGCAGCCTGCAGCTCGAGTGCAATAAATTCATCCGCCCGTCCGCTAAACCAGCCAAGCTCCTTTTCCATTACCAAACCGTCGTCATTTATAAAACCGATATTGTAAAGAAAAACGTGAAACAATTCGCTGTCGAGATTCTTCTCAAGTGCGGTTTCGCAGGTTTTTACGGCTTCATCAAATAAACCTAAAGAAATTTGTGGCTCTGCCAGATTTATGTATGCGACGGCATTGTTTGTATCGATCCGCAGCGCATCACGGGCGGCCGTTATCGCCTTCTCCGATTGTCCGATCCGCTCGTACGAATCGGAAAGATTTATGACAGCTGCAATGTGCCTTGGATAGGTTTTTCGCCACAGATCTAGGGTGTCAACCGCTTTATCGATCTCTCCGGTAATAAAAAGATGATAGAAATACGTTATCCGAAGTTTTTCATTTTCGCTTACCGAATCCTTCAACGCATATGCTTTTTCAGTCGCTTCCGTGGCCTGTTTCCAGCGTCCGGTGTTTGCGTAGATCGTCGCCAAACCTGAATAAACGCTTGCAAAATCAGGGTCAAATTCGAGCGCACGCTTAAAAAACGGGATAGCTTCGATCGATTTTCCAAGATTCTGCTGTTCGTACCCAAGTGTGTAGAATTCCAGTGCTTCAAGCGAAGACGTGGTCGCAAATTCGACCGGAATGTCGTATTTCTGGATCGAACTCAGACTTTCGCCAAGATCCTCTCTCAGACCCGTCGCCGCTTTGCTCAAAGCTGTCAAAACATCTTCGCGGGATGAAACTTGTTCAAATTGCCGCCCGAGACTTTCGCCGCTTCGCGAATTGATCGCTTCAAGCGTCAATACATAGATCTCGCCAAATCCCGAGATAGATCCTGTAATAAATGCTTTGAGCCCTTGCCGCAGACAAATTTCTTTACCGAGTTCTTTTGTTATTCGCACATCGCCGGACCGACCCATCAATCCTAATGTCTGTTTTACTTTTGCGTCGGGGAAAATATCGAGAAAAGGAGATTGGGCAAGCGAAAAAGCGAGTGCCTGTTTTAACGTTTGATCAAATATCGGTTCGCCTGTTGAATTTTCAAACTCGGTAAGAAGTAGAGCGTCTTTGTTGCCGCCTGTGGATGTAGAATGCGTCGGAACGTTTTCGCGATTCGTATCCGGCCTGTCCGGCACCGCTGTTTGTTCAAGTTTTGCTTCAAGCAATAATTCTTCACGAAGATCTTTTAGATCGCCAAGAAGATCTTTTGTCGAATGATATCGCTGTTCGCGCTTCTTTTTCAGGGTTTTGCCAACAATGCGGCTCAATTCCCTAGGCAGGTGCGGCGCAATACTTGTCAACGGCTTTGGTTCGGAATTTATTATTGCTGCCAGCGTATCGGTCATCGTTTCACCTTCAAAAGGCACGACTCCCGCCAAAATTTCATAAAGCACGATTCCAAAGCTAAACACATCCGAACGCGCATCAATATCTTTACCGCGGGCTTGTTCGGGAGACATATACGCAACGGTTCCCATAACGACACCCGGATTCGTCAATACCAATTTTCGCGTCGCATCTTCGGCGTCCGATCTAAGACCATTGTTTTCAGTAAGTTTTGCTAAACCGAAATCGAGGATCTTTACATAACCGTCGGGGCGGATCATTATATTTTCCGGTTTGACGTCGCGATGAACGATCCCCGCTGCATGTGCTGCCGAAAGTGCTTCCGCGGTTTGTGTGACGATCGAAAGCACCTCGTCAAACGAAATTCTTCCGCCGTCCATTCTTTCGCGGAGCGTTTTGCCGTCAATATATTCCGTCGCGATAAAATTTGCGCCGTCTGCCTCACCGATCTCGTAAACTGTAATTATATTCGGATGATTAAGTGCTGAGGCAGACTTGGCTTCACGCTTAAAACGGTTGAGACCTTCGGAATCAACGGAAAACTTTTCGGGCAGGATCTTCAGCGCGACTTTTCTTTCAAGCTCAGAATCCTCGGCAAGAAACACCTCGCCCATTCCTCCTGCGCCGATCTTGGAGATTATTTTATAGCGACCAATTGAAGAATTTTCCGAAGGGGGCATTTATGATTTCCTGATAATGCGGTTGATTTCTTTAATATACGAGTTTTCCAATAATATCCTAAATCTTTTCCGGTTGCGAAACTGTAAAGTCGGGGTCTTCGATAACGCCTGTATTTCTTGTATTCGCCGGCTCAAATAACATGACCTCAACTTCCTCTTCAGCGACAGGCCGATGTTCAATACCGTGCGGAACGATAATAAATTCACCTTCATTCAATTCGACGGTCTTATCGCGAAATTCGATCTTAAAGTTCCCTTTGAGCGCCAAAAACATCTCGTCTTCCGTTTCGTGATGATGCCACGGGAATGTGCCCTGGAATTTGACGACCTTAACTTCCTGACCATTAAGTTCACCGACGATCTTTGGCGACCAGTGATCATTGATCAATGCTAATTTTTCTGCAAGATTTATCTTGTTCATCCCGTTAAACTCCTCCCTTTTCCGCATTCCAACTGGTGTCCGTAGCCCGCCTGTTAAGAAGGGCTTCCGCAATCGTGTCCGACCTGCAACTCGAACCCGATTTCATGGCGGTACATATATTCGATCTCATCGATCACTTTCCACGGGAGCCCGCGCTCACGCTTGGGCTACGGACACCGCTCCATGTCCGATTGCGATCCGGTCTAATTACCGGCTGCTGCTATCGGTCGATCATTGCTTGACCATTCGCTCCATGATCCGACATATAGTTTTGGAATTTCAAATCCTGCATGATCGAGCGCAAGCAGCGTATGACAAGCCGTCACACCCGAACCGCAATGAACAACTATATTTTCTATTTTAAGATCGCCGATCACCTTTTGATATTTTTTGCTCAGCTTTTCAGGTGACAAAAACCGCCCGTCAGCGTCCAGATTTTCTGCAAAGGGAACATTCATCGCGTTTGGAATATGTCCGGCTATCTTATCAAACGGCTCGGTTTCACCGTTGTATCGCGGCGTTTCACGAACATCAATGATCAGGTGTTCCGGATCGTGATATATTTCGTCGATATCTGTCAGGCTCGCGATCGGCAAGTTCCATTCACTGCATTTGTACTCACCGCGTTTGACCGTTTCCGTTTTGTCGCTCGTCGGAAATCCGGCATTGACCGCCGCGTCAAAACCGCCGTCGAGAACCTGAACTTTATTATGACCAACTGCTTTTAGCATCCACCAAAACCTCGCCGCCGCATTTGCGCCGTTCTTATCGTCGTAGATGACGACATGGGAATCCGGCGAAATTCCGAGTTTCGAAAGTGTTTCGCCAAACTTTTCCGCTGTCGGCAAAGGGTGCCGCCCGCCGTCCGCCGGACTCCGTTTGATGTCTGCGAGCTGCGAGTTTGTATCAACAAAAAACGCGTTTTCGAGATGTTTTGCTTCGTAGTTTGTTCTCGCGGTTGGATTATTGCTGGCGTCAAAAATCATTAGATCTTCCGCGCCGCGTCGATCTATTAATTCTTCCGGTGTAATGATCGGTAAGATTTTTTGGTCCATGTTTTATGGTTGTCTCGGGACGGTGTAAATACATTTGTCAAGAAATTCGCAGTTTTGAGTTTCACCTAAAAGAACGGATCGATCGTCGCCGACAATTCGTTTCCATTCTTTTACCCCAAAGGGGTTAGGTAATACAGCCCAGGGTAAGGCGTGTCGCCGTAACCCTGGGAATCGGAATAAAATCCGACCCGACGCTGAAGGCGTCGAACAAACGGACAGATCTGTTGCTCGCCTTCAGCGAGCGGACGGTTGTTTCGTCTGTCTTGGGGTTTCACCCCAGGCTATATTGTTTGTCGTTTTCAACGACCGGAAAATTGTTTCCCGCCGACGTCATATTACGCAAAAACATCGACCACTTTCTGGATCGAATCACACAATGCATCCACTTCCTCTTTTGTATTATAAAACGCAAAACTCGCGCGTGCCGTTGCCGGAACGCCGTAGAATTCCATCACGGGCTGAGCGCAATGATGTCCGGCGCGGACGGCTATTCCTTCCTGATCTAAGATCGTGCCGATGTCGTGTGGGTGAACATTTTCGATCGTAAATGAGATTACCGCAGCTCTTTCGGTTGCCGTCCCAATGATCTTTACACCGTCGATCGCGGCGAGTCTTTCAAGCGCG
>JBGTEI010000417.1:0-3112 GCA_041747875.1 Pyrinomonadaceae bacterium
TGACCAAATCGCGCGGCATCGTCGTGAACATATCCTGCTGAATGGACATTTTTTCCTTGATCGCGCGTTCCATTCTTTCGAGTCCGATACGGAACTGATTTTCAAGGAGTTCACCAACAGCACGAACCCGGCGATTACCGAGATGATCGATATCGTCCTGGAAATAATGCTCAGAATCGCGCTTCATTCTAAAGAGATAATTTACAACCTCTAAGAAATCTTTTGCTTCAAGAAGTGAATTATCGATATCATCGAGCTCTTCACGTCCCATTTTGATGTTGAATTTCAGGCGTCCTACGCGCGAAAGATCAAAACGCCGCGGCTCGAAGAACATTCCTTCAAGAAGACGGTACGCCGTTGGGACAGTTGGAGGATCTCCCGGCCGCATTTTTCTATATATCTCAAGAAGTGCGTCAACCGGTTTTTCGATCACATCTTTTAATAAGGTTTGTGAAAGTACCGGACCGATCATATCGCGGTCGGGGAAAAACACCGAAAATTTGTCTACGCCAAGATCGATCAATTCCTGCAGTTTCGCAGACGTGATCTCAGTGTTGGTTTCGGCAACAACTTCTCCGGTCTCCGTATTTATAACGTCCGAAAGTGCAAATGCACCTTCAAATTCAGTGGGACTTATTTCAACTTCTTCAATACCTGCGCCGTTCATTTCGCGAAGTGACAATTTTGAAACTTTTCGTCCTGCCTTAACAAATACCTTTGATCCTTTTCCGATCGGATCATCCGTTCGCATCCCGACGAGATTTGTATCTCCTTCTTCCTTAACCTGAACCCGAAGTTTTCCTTTCTTTATATGAACTTCGTCTGTTGTATAGAATTCACTAAGGATGTCCGAATTGTTATATTCAGCGTTTTTTACAACCTCTTCGAGAATTGCATCCGAAGCAGTCGACATATCGACCTGCGGCCGCAGCCACAATCCGAGTGCACGTAAAAATACGGTCGCCAGGATCTTTCGTTTTCCGAGACGCGAATGAAGTAGACCTTTATGATCGTATTCAAATTCGATCCACGAACCGCGGTAAGGAATAATTTTCGATGAAAACGCTTCCTTGTCTTGTTTGAAGAAAACACCCGGACTTCTATGCAGCTGAGAAACGATCACACGTTCGGTTCCATTAATAATAAATGTACCGTTGTCCGTCATCAGCGGGATCTCACCGTAAAATACTTCTTCTTCTTTGATATCGCGGATCGTCGAAACATTTGTATCCGGATCCTTATCAAACACTGTAAGGCGGATCTTCACTTTAAGCGGAACACTATAGGAAACACCACGCTCCTGACACTCCTGCTGATCATGTTTATGCTTGAGTCCAACCGGTTCACCGCAGTTTGGACACAAATTCGGCTTAACCATATTGAACGTGCCGCAATTTCCGCACAGTACTTCGGCAGAACCAAAAGGATCAACCTTGATCTTTGCGCTGCATTCCTTACATTCGCTTCGTAGATGCTCAAGGCCTTCCAGATTTCCGCACTTACACTGCCAATTACCTATTTGGTATTCAACAAATTCAAGTGTTGCGGTTTCGCGAAAGTCAGAAACCGGAAAGATCGACTGAAATACAGCGTGGAGTCCGACGTTCTTACGTTCCTCCGGGATGAGGTCCATCTGCAAAAACCTGTTATATGATTCGCGTTGAATTTCGATGAGATTCGGAATCTGTGCCGATGTGATGATCTTGGAAAAATCTACGCGCTCGGGCGCCGCGCTTGTTCGGCGACCAAGCCCTTTTACATTATCTTGAAGCGGATTGTTAATCATAATTTTGAAAACCTAAGGATCAGTATGAAAAAGTGTTGATTTAATCAACTTTTATTGATACGATGCGGATGCTTCTGGTAAGTAACACATCATCAAATAAAAGACAGCAAATGCGGTCAGGGTATACTACACCCCGACCGCTTTTTAGCAGTTTTGCCTTTAAACCAAATTTTTGAGAGTTCCAATAAGGACAATTACTCTCCAATGTGTATGCGAAAAAATGTCTTCTTTGCTCAAAATTTAAGCTAAGCCACAACCAACTAAGTAGAAATAGATGATAAGCGCGACAGTCTCTCTACCCTCAGACACTTATCATCTAAAATAGCAATTAAGTTATTTGAGTTCAACCGTAGCGCCGGCTTCTGTCAATTTCTTCTTAATTTCTTCAGCTTCATCAGCAGATACACCTTCTTTAATTATCTTCGGTGCACCATCAACCAATTCCTTGGCTTCTTTAAGACCAAGACCGCCCACGATTTCTCGGACTGCCTTAATTACATTGATCTTGCTGGCGCCCGCCGATGTCAATTCAACATCAAACGAATCCTTAGCTTCAGCAGCTTCGCCGCCGGCTGCCGGTGCAGCCATCATCATCGGTGCAGCTGCAGCTGCAGCCGAAACACCAAATGCTTCTTCAAGATCTTTCACCAAATCTGCTACTTCAATAAGGGGCTTATTTTTTAATGCCTCTACTATTTCTTTGTTATCCATTATTACTTTTCCTCCAATTAGGGTTCTTGTTGTTTGTCCGCCGATAGAACCCAACGAAACGCGTTTGTTTTGTGTTGCATCTCAAAACAACTGCGCCCGAGCAGCAAAGCGACCTGACATATCGCTTCGCTCGTTTTACCTTGAGTACGGCTTCATTATTATTAGAAAACTTTTCTAAAACCTATTCAGCTGATTCTTCAGCCTTGTCTTCGGATTTCTCATCCGAAGTATCTTTTGATTCATCCGCCGGAGCTTCTGCTTCTTCCGTTTTAGCTTCCGTAGCTTCTTCAGCTTTTGGTTCCTCGGTTTCTGCAGCGGCTTCATCAGCTTTTGCTTCTTCTACAGGTGCCTCAGCTTTTGGTTCAGGTGCCGCTTCTGCAGCCGGTCCGTCTGCTTGCTCACTTATTTGCTTCACGACGATCGCGAGATCACGCGGAACCGCATTAAGCACTGTTGCCAAACGTTGTGCAGGCGAATTGAGTAGATATAGAATTTTTGCGATAAGCTCGTCTTTCGTCGGAAGTTCGGCGATCGCCTTAACATCTTCCAGATTAACTACTTTACCTTCAACCACTCCGGCCTTAAATTCCAGTATTTCCTTATAATCTTTCAAGT
>JBGTEI010000418.1:0-2993 GCA_041747875.1 Pyrinomonadaceae bacterium
AAATGTCTCGGTGCCAGCGGAACGAAAATCATTTCGGTCTATATTCTGCAAATACTGGTGCTCGGATTACTTGGCAGTTTGTTTGGCGTATTGTTGGCACAGGCCGCGCTTTGGTACGCACAGGCGAGTTTTAATGACTCCCTGCCTCGAACGATGAGCTATTCCCTCTCCGTTTCAACTGCATTTCAGGGAATTTCCCTGGGTATATTGATCTCGCTGCTTTTTTCCGCCCTACCACTCCTGCAAGTTCGGACGATAAAACCGAATCTGCTTCTGCGTGACGAGAATAACGAAAACCTGAGAAAGCTTGATTGGATGAAATGGATCACGGGATTTGTAAGCCTGATCGGTCTTGTGGGTTTATCGGTTTGGCAAGCGGGTTCGCTTACAGTCGGGTTGTTTTTTGTCGCCGGACTTGGTGCAACAACGCTCGTTCTGTATTTATCCGCTTCCCTTTTGACGTGGTTCTTAAAGCGCCTTGGATCTTTCGGTTCATTTTCGATCGCACAGGCGATCAACTCGCTTTATCGCCCCGGAAATCAAACAAGAATAATACTGCTCGCAGTCGGTCTAGGTGCGTTTGTCGTTTTATCGGTTCAGTCGCTGCAAACAAATTTAGTGCGTGAATTTGATCTGACGAGAAATCAAAAATTGCCAAGTTTGTTTTTTATCGACATTCAGAAAAGTCAGATAAGGGATTTTGAAGAATTGATAAAGAAGAGTACAGGTGAAGCACCCGAAACGATCCCAACCGTTCGCGCGAGAATTTCTCATATAAACGGAAAAGCGATCGACTACGAAAACAAAAAGGTGCGCCAGGAACAAGGGCAGATCGGACGCGAGTTTGCTGTCACATACCGCCAAAAGCTCGATCCGAATGAAACGGTGATCGAAGGAAAATGGTGGGATGGAAATCCCAGTGTCCCTCAAGTCTCGATCGAAGAAGACATGGCAAAGACTTTAAAAATTGCTACGGGTGATTCTATAACTTTTGACATTTCGGGGCGCAAGATAACGGCGCAGATCGCAAACATCAGAAAGCTCGATCTGAAAAACGCGCGAACTGCATTTATATTCGTCTTTCGTCCGGGCGTTCTAGAGAACGCACCTCAATCTTTTGTCGCAAATGTATTAAAGAGAATCCCTTCAAATGACCGGCAAAGACTTCAGCGAGACATCGTTGACATCTTTCCCAATGTGCAAATTTTTGACGTTGCGGAGATCGTTAAGGTGTTTCAAAACCTTGTCGAAAACTTCGTACTGGCGATTTCATTCGTCGGCGGCTTTGTGATCTTGAGTGGAATCCTGATTCTCATCGGATCGGTCGCGCTCACAAAATCGCAGCGAGTATATGAAAATGCTATCTTGAAAACTCTCGGCGCAAAGCGCTTAACTTTGACGACGATTCTCTTTGCAGAATATGGAATCCTTGGCTTTATGGCGGGAATTATTGGAGCTGTTTTTGGAACGGCACTTTCATTTTCTGTTGCCAGATATGTTCTGGATATTGAATGGGAATTCGAGCCGGGCTTGCTGCTATGGGGAATCGGAATTACTGCGCTCTTGGTAATGATCGTCGGAGTGCTGGCAAGTTTTGGAGTTCTCTTTAAAAAGCCCTTGTCTACTCTTAGATCCCCGCAGTAAACGACTTATGCAAACATCTCCTGTGGCTCCGGTATTAATGGGGCAAAAGGATGTCCAACGAGCACTGCACGCATATTTATCTGCCCGAGAAGAGTTTCTAAGTAAGCTCCAAACCTATGGAGGATCGGAACAAGATCTTTCTTATCTCTTGTCAAGATAATTTCCTCAATAAATCTCTCTACCGTTTCGATATCTTTGTAGAAGATAAATTCGATACTGCTCTTACCAAAATCGTTTAATTTTTTATGAAGCGAATCCAAAGACAATTTTTCCGGATCTTGTTCGGCTTCCTGCACCGCCTGCAGCAGATCCCATATATCCTCTCGAAGCTTGATCGACTGTTCTTCCTTTTGCTTCATCGCCGGAAAGATCTCGGCTGCTTCGATCGCCGGATCTATCAATCGTGCAAAATTAACTAATGTCAGTTGAAGACTATCATTTAACAAACAGTAAGAATTCTCTATCTTAGCGAAAACCAACGGCGCGGGCCGGACAGCAATCAGCTGTCGCAACTCCTGATCATAAACCTTGCGAAGTTCTATCGATGCCGTATAAGCCGCACTGTCTAGCGATCCAAAAAGCTCGTCTTCCTCATTCGGATATCTCATCAAGCGGTTATTGATATATTCCATCATTTCCCGCATTTGCTCATTTATTCGCGCGAAAAGCAATAGAACGGGTTTGAGCGGAAGATCTTCGTCCAGCATCTTTCCGATAACGCTCAACCATTTCAAAATCCTTGCAAAATACGGCAAAACTAATTTTAGATCGGCTTCCAACGCGGAAGAGATCTCACGTTCTGCCAGCAGTCCCTGCAGCGCGTCGGGCAGAAATTCACCGGCTTCCATTTCCGCAGTTTTGATTAGTTTTTGTACAACCGGAACTCCCTTGATCTTTGATATAAGCGAATTGTTCCAAACTGTCCAATCGTTAAAACCTAAGGACGTCGCACGAAGAAGCCCCTCGCTCAAAAGAATCGATTCTTTCAACGCACATGAAAGTTCGAAAAACTCGTCCGCTGAAAATCGGGAAAGGCTTGAGTAAGAACCCAAACTTTCAATTATTTCCACTTCATCTTTTAGTGAATTTGTCGGGTCTTCCTTTCGAATAAGATTGGCGAGATCAAGCGTGTGTTTCGAGCAGCGCAGGAGTATCGAATGTATGAGGCTGAATTCGCGGGTCCAATCATGGGTAAGGTAGTCTTTTTTAGCAAGCGTACCATTGTAAAGCGCGAGAAAGCTTTCAAGTCCGGAAAGCCATAATCCGAGTTGAAAAACTATCCCATCCGGATTGATCGTTTCATCCGGCGCAGTATCCTTGTCCCCAAACGCATTTATGCCCAAAATTTC
>JBGTEI010000419.1:0-3832 GCA_041747875.1 Pyrinomonadaceae bacterium
GTGATCGAAACGCATGCACATGCGGATTTTGTTTCGGGGCATGTCGAGCTCGCCGAAAAAACCGGCGCGGAGATCATTTTCGGCGAACGTGCGGCGACGGAATTTCCGACACACAAAGTTAAGACCGGCGATCAGATCCAGCTCGGCAAGATAGATCTGAAATTTCTGGAAACACCCGGTCACACACCGGAAGGTATCACGATCCTGGCAACAGATACTGAGAATCCGGATAAACCCGTAAAAATGTTTACCGGAGACACACTCTTTATTGGTGACGTCGGACGTCCTGACCTCGTCGGTTCGAAAGGTTTCACGGCCGAACAAATGGGGTCGATGCTTTACGACTCTTTGAACGAAAAGATCCTTCCACTTTCAGATGAAACGGAAGTTTATCCGGCGCACGGTGCCGGCTCACTTTGCGGGAAATCACTTTCTAAAGAGACGTGGTCGACACTCGGCGAACAGCGGAGATCCAATTATGCTCTTCAACCGATGAGCAAAGAAGAATTTGTCAAAATAGTCGCTGCAGATCAGCCTGAGGTTCCGGCATATTTCCCCGTAAGCGCGTCACAAAACTTAAAAGGCTCGGCTTCACTGGAAACTTTATCAAAGCCAGAGAAATTAACGTCCGAAGCGATCGAGAGCTTTGACGGCGTTGTTTTAGATGTACGCAAAGGTGAAGAATTCGGCGCGGGACATGTTCCAAACTCGATAAATATTGGTCTCGGAGGGCAGTTTGCTTCATGGGCGGGAACACTTGTTTCGATCGGTTCGTCAATTGCGATCGTTGCTAATGATCAGGAACAAATCGATGAAGCCGTGATGAGACTCGCAAGAGTCGGATTTGAATCCGTAAAAGGATTCATATTGATCGGAGATTATTCAGGGAACAAGAATACGGTTGAGCAGGTTCCGGTGGAAACCGTACATGAGAAATTAACGGACGATACGCAGTTTATTGATGTGCGGCGCGTTGCCGAACATGCAAACGGGCACGCCGATAAAGCGATAAATATTCCACTTGACCGGTTGCCGAGCGATTTTGGTTCGCTCAACCCTGAAAAACCGACCTATGTAATTTGTCAAAGTGGTTATCGTTCGAGTTTGGGAACAAGTGTTTTGGAAAACGCCGGTTTCAAAGAGATATACAACGTTGCCGGCGGTACAAAAGCCTGGATGGATGCCGGACTTGAGACAGAAGTGTCTGCCGCAAAATGTGCGAATTCATAAAATTGTTCAATGCAGGCGATGAAGGATACGAATACACTGACTGGTATTTCTCCAAGAAAAAAATATAAGGATCGATGGGCGGATCAGGCATTTACTTGAGACGCCCGTTCGAAGAGCAGAGGCAAACTATTATGAAAGCATTATTACCGATTTTATTATTCAGCATATTTATTTTTACGGCGTGCGGGCAAAGGAATGCCGGCAGTCAGAATACGACGATAGAAAAAGTGAGTTCTGCTTCGACTCCGGTGAATAAGACGGATCAGGTAGGAACCGAATGTAAGATCTGCGACCTTGATCTTGAAAACTATAAAGGCGAATTAAAAAAGGAAGAGATCGATGGGCTTCTTCTGGCGTTGAATGACGAGTATATGGCTATCGCGACATATTCGCAGATCAACAAAGATCTTAATGATCCGCGGCCATTCATCAATATCAAACAGGCCGAAGAACAACACGAAAATCGTTTGAAATCACTTTTTGAAACGTACAAGCTGCCGGTTCCCGAAAATAAGTGGATCGACAATGTGCCGATGTTTGAAAGTGTATCTGATGCCTGCAAAGCGGGAGTTGAGGTAGAGATCGCCAATCGTGATCTCTATACAAGGCTTTTCAAATCTACAGAACGCGAAGATATCTTGATGGTCTACAAGGCACTTCAAAGAGCTTCGGAAGAAAATCATCTGCCGGCATTTGAGCGTTGCGGCGGCGGAAGAAGAGGCAACAGATAGAAATGGAAGTACTCGCATATATTGCCGCCATTGTGATCGGCATTTCGCTTGGTTTGATCGGAGCCGGCGGGAGTATTTTAACCGTTCCCGTACTGGTTTATTTGGCTCACGTAGAACCCGTACTTGCAACCGGATATTCACTTTTCGTAGTTGGTTCTACGGCGCTCGTAGGCGGTGTTCAAAATGCTTTCAAAAAGCGTGTTGCGTACAAAACGGCACTGATCTTCGGGATTCCGTCGATCCTGTCGGTTTATGCAACGCGTGCGTGGATCATGCCGGCAATACCTGATCAGATAAATCTTGTCGGATCGTTGATGGTCCCGAAAGGAATGGCTTTGCTCGTATTCTTTGCAGCATTGATGATCGTAACGTCGATTTCGATGATCCGTGAAAAGACCATTAAAAGCGACGAGATTGAAGCCGAACCAAAATCACATAATTACGGTTTTATTTTACTCGAAGGCGTCGCAGTGGGAATGCTTACCGGCCTCGTTGGAGCAGGTGGGGGATTTTTGATAATTCCGGCACTCGTTCTGTTCGCCGGTCTTGATATGAAACTCGCCGTCGGTACGTCGTTGTTAATTATTGCTGCAAAATCCTTGATCGGATTTACAGGTGATATTCAGGTGGGAAGGGTAATTGAATGGAATTTTCTGCTGTTATTTACCGCGTTTTCCGTCTCGGGTATCTTTATCGGAACATGGCTTAACAAGTTTGTTGATGGCAAGAAACTCAAAAAGGGTTTTGGCTGGTTTGTCCTGGTAATGGGGGTTTATATGTTCTTAAAGGAAACGGTCCTCCGTTAAAAAACGATCGATCAAATTAGGAACGGTAAAATACACTATGACGTCAAAGATCGACCATGATCATTCGGTTGAAGGTATAAAAACAAGACTTTCCGCGGCGAATCACAGTTACATACGCGATTGGATCTATGGCGGAATCGATGGCTCCGTGACAACCTTTGCGGTTGTGTCGGGCGTAGCAGGAGCAGCGCTCTCTCCTTTGATCGTATTGATATTAGGATTTGCAAATCTTTTTGCTGACGGTTTTTCAATGGCGGCGGGAAATTATCTGGCGACTCGTGCTGAACATGATGATTACCGAAGACTCGAAGCGATCGAATACGATCATGTTGAAAAATATCCGGAAGGCGAGCGCGAAGAAATTCGTCAAATATACAAAGAAAAAGGCTTTGAAGGTGATGAACTCGAAAAGGCAGTCGAACTCATTACCGCAAACAAAGAACGCTGGGTAAAAACCATGCTGATCGAAGAATACGGTTTGCCCGAAGAAATTCGTGCACCAATTAAGGCAGCTTTCAGCACATTTGCGTCATTTATTGTTTGTGGTTTGATACCGATTCTACCGTATCTTTTTTCTACACCAAACGCTTTTATTTATTCGTCGGTTTTGACGGGCGCAACATTTTTTGTGATCGGCTCGGTAAAAAGTCGTTGGTCAACAACGAGTTGGCTTCGTTCGGGTATAGAAACACTTTTAGTTGGCGCGCTTGCCGCGGTGTTGGCATATGTTGCCGGGGTTCTTTTAAAAGACATTACGGGTGGATAGTTCGAAAGTGTCGGAGCAGGTAATTTAATTATGTATGAAATCGTTATTGCGGTCGGTGTACTTGGGTTTTGGTTGCTGATGCAGCTCGTCATCCTGCCAAAATTGGGCGTTGAGACGTGAATGCGCGGAGCCTGTGATGTCGGGTCCCGGCAGAATAAAGAAAAAAATGATAAGTAAATTGGCGGTTCAACAAGAGACCGCCATTGGACTGATAATTAAATCAAAACATATAAATGGAGAAAAGAGTCTATCCAAAAACAGACTGCATTTTGTTATATTTTGACTCCATGCGCTCCTGC
>JBGTEI010000420.1:0-3314 GCA_041747875.1 Pyrinomonadaceae bacterium
TTAACCTCAAAAGGATAGCCTTTTACTTGATTTGTGATAGGGCAAAATAATGCCAACCCTACTTTTTCATTATAGGATTTTGGAGAAATTACGATCGCTGGACGCCGACCAGCCTGCTCGTGACCGGTCTGAGGATTGAAATCAAGCCAAACGGCGTCGCCTTTTGCCGGAACATAAACCATTTACAAAAGCTCTCCGCCTTTCGCTTCGCCGAAATCGATCTCACAATGCAGATTCTCTTTTGTTATTCCACTTAGGAGTTCTTCGAGTGAATCTACGTCTTTTATCGGTTTTATTTGAATTTGTCCGTCCTCTAACGTTAGTTCTACCGTCGAACCCTTCGAAATATCTGTTTCTACCGCAAACGATTTCGGAATCCGAAGCGCCAGACTATTTCCCCACTTTTGAATTTGAACTTTCATCTTATTTACCTATTTCTTGTCTCATATGACTCTACAATGACGATACATTACGAAAATAATTATGACAAGAAAACTTTACGAGTTTTAAGACTCAAATTCGCATCAACCAAAACAAAAGCCAACGCAAATCGGTTGGCATCAGAGATCGTCTAAGCGGTCTAGAATGATGATCAAACTACTACCCATTCTCATTAAAAATCCCTACAAGCGTAAAATCGCCGTAATCGATATCTTCGATCTTCCAGAGACCTTTTTCTTTGGCAAGTTTGAACGTGATAGTTTGCGCTTCGCCAAAGTTTAAAAAATCTACCTTGAGGCTCGCTTTTTCACCTTTTATCTCTGCTATTCCAACCTCAAATTCGCTGATCTCAAAATCCTGCCCGTTATACATCGGATCAAAATCAAGCGCACCGACCTCTCCTTCAGAATTTTCAGAATCCTTCCAGATCATCCCGGCAAGACTTTTTACAAAAAACTTTTCTACATGTTGCCGATTCTTTGTTTGGAAAAAGGGACTATTTTCAGCATCGTGCTGTTTATACAGGTCCTTAACCAATTCCTCGGGCGTCATAGCCTGCGCGATTTCCGGTTCACGATAGGCTACCGTCGGCGATACATTTGCCGTTGATATTGGATCTTTTTTGTCATCCTTTCTTGAGGAACCGGATTGCTTGCCTTTTGACGAACTTCGATCGATCGCATTGTCTTTTGATGATGCGTTCGTGCAGGAAAGACCGGATAAGATCAACGCTAAAAACAAAATGCTGCAGATAATTTTCATCATTTTTTATTTGACCAAAAGAAGCTACTAGCTTTCTAAATTCTCAGATGATTTTTGACATAGTTGCAATATTTAGTCAATTCAAAAGATGATGTCGATTCAGCCTGTCGAATCGAATCGGAAATATAAAGGTTCAAATTCATATTGAGACGCGGATCGGCGCTTCCCGCTATTTTAATCGATAAAGATCTGTGGTTAAATTCTTACTATGATTCAACCAAAAAGTTCCCGAAGCAGAATTTCGAAAAAAGCGGCGAGTTTTACGGAATCTGTTATACGCGAGATGACCCGTGAGGCGATGAAGTACGGCGCGGTGAATCTTTCGCAGGGATTTCCGGATTTTGCCGCTCCGCTTGAAATAAAGCAAAAAGCTCAGGAAGCGATCGCCGAAGACTTTAATCAATACGCTGTAACGTGGGGAACAAAGGATTTCCGTGACGCGATCGCGGTAAAAACCAAATGGTTTCTGGATCTTGACGTAGATCCCGAAACGGAGATAACGGTAACGTGCGGCTCGACCGAAGGAATGATCGCGGGAATGATGGCGACAGTTGATCCGGGTGAGGAAGTGATCGTATTCGAGCCCTTTTATGAAAATTACGCTCCGGATGCAATTTTATCCGACGCAAAACCCGTGCATGTCCCGCTTCATTTTTCGGAAAATGGCTGGAATTTTGAGAAAGATGAATTGCGAAATGCCTTTAGCGAAAACACAAAAGCGATAATCATCTGTAATCCGAATAACCCGACCGGGAAAGTATTTTCGCGCAATGAACTGGAATTTATTGCCGGTCTCTGTATAGAATTTGACACGATCTGCTATACCGACGAGATCTACGAACACATCATCTATGATAATCCCGGCGACACAGCTCAATCCGGCCATATTTGCATGGCGACGCTCGACGGAATGCGTGAACGAACAGTCGTTGTAAATTCTCTTTCAAAAACTTATTCCGTAACGGGTTGGCGAGTTGGCTATTGTATCGCCCCGCCGGATATTTCAAGCGCAATTCGCAAGGTCCATGATTTCCTGACGGTCGGCGCCGCGCATCCGCTTCAAAAAGCCGGAGCCTTTGCGCTGAGTTTACCTGAAAGCTATTACAGCGAACTTCAAAAGGAATATCAGACAAAACGTGACTTCATTATTCCGGTATTGCAGGACGTCGGACTAAAATGCGATACTCCGCAGGGCGCTTATTATGTGATGTGCGACATTAGCAACTTTGGTTTTCCGAATGATGTTGAATTTACAAAACATCTGATCCGCGAGATCGGCGTTGCTGTTGTGCCCGGATCTTCGTTTTTTCACGACTCGAAATTGGGAATCCAACAGGTAAGATTTTGTTTTTGCAAGAAAGATGAAACGCTCGAAGCGGCGGCGGAAAAACTGCAGGCACTTCGCAAGGGTTGAGATAACTCAGGTTCAATATTCTTAATGGACTTGGCAAAAGCAACCTTTTTCGCGAACTGACGCAACAAATACAATATTGCACACGTAACAACATCAGTAATCTGGAGTTGCTGACATATTCAAAAAAATTGAAGGATAAACACAGGAGGTCTCATATGTTTAGCAAATCATTTGCATTCATTGTGCTTTTGGCACTTACCGGTATCACAGCACTTGCCCAGGACGCACCCGAAACATCGAAGCCAAGGGTTTCCGGCGATTCCAATGTCAGACGCGCATATTCTGTCGCGACCGCGGAAATTAGCGGCGGAAGCTATGTCGGTATTTATATGCAGGAAGTTACAAACGAAAACTTCTCCAAATACGGGTTGAGCAGTGTTCGCGGTGTAGCCGTTAGTAAAGTAGCCAAAGATTCACCTGCAGAAAAGGCGGGGTTGAAAGATGGTGATGTTGTTGTTAAGTTTGACGGCGAAAATGTAACAAGCGTGCGAAAATTGACGCGTTTGATCTCAGAAGTAGCGCCGGATCACAACGCAAAAATTACTGTCCTGCGGGCAGGCAGCGAACGCGATTTTGATGTGAAGATCGGTAAACGTGAAAACGTTTTCTTTAGAAATAGCGGAAACGGTGCCGGTGTATTTACATTTCCGGAAATGCCGGATGCACCGAGAATGCCGGGCGGCGTAACAATTCAAAG
>JBGTEI010000421.1:0-3157 GCA_041747875.1 Pyrinomonadaceae bacterium
ATCTTAATCTAGTCGCCCTGCGGTCCCTCACCGGAGTGATCGTGGTCGTGTCCATGACGCTTAACCTTCGCATCGGGCAATAGTGTTCTGACCTCAAAAATTGAAATTACCGGCAGCATTCTTACAAACAAGAATATCAGCGCGACAAAGAATCCAATGGTGCCCAGGAACATCGAAAGATCCCACATCGTCGGCGAATACATTCCCCATGAAGAAGGCAGAAAATCACGATTCAAACTCGTTACGATAATTACAAACCGCTCAAGCCACATTCCCACACTGACGACAAGTGAAATTATAAAAAGCCAGAACGGACTTTCCCTAAAACGTTTGAACCACAAAAACTGGATCGAAACACCATTACAAAGGATCAAAAGCCAGTATGACCACCAATAAGGTCCGTTAAACATCCGGTTGCTCATCATGAATGTTTCAAACGGGGCGGTACTGTACCAGGCAAAAAATGCTTCCATCGCATATCCGTAGACCACGATCATCCCGGTTGCGAGCATGATCTTACCCATATAAATAAGATGGGTGTCGGTGATCAGATCTTTCATTTTGTATGCGATGCGGAGCGGAATACAAAGGATCAAAACCATTGCGAATCCGGCAAAAATAGCACCTGCTACAAAATATGGAGGAAAAATCGTAGCGTGCCAACCCGGCAATTGCGCCACCGAGAAGTCGAAACTAACGATCGAGTGAACGGATAGAACAAGCGGAGTGGAAAGTCCTGCCAAAAGAAGATAAGCGATCTCATATCGATGCCAGTGTCTTGCAGAACCGCGCCAACCCCAGGAAAGAAGCCCGTAAATCGTTTTGAAATATTTATTTTTTGCCCGATCTCTGAGCGTTGCGAGATCCGGGATCAAGCCGACGTACCAAAACAGTAGTGAAACAGTTGCATAGGTCGAAACTGCGAAAACGTCCCACATCAGAGGGCTCCGGAAGTTTTGCCAAATGCCCATTGTGTTTGGATACGGAAGCATCCAGAAAGCAAGCCACGGACGACCTGTATGCAGGATCGGGAACATACCCGCACAAGCTACAGCAAAAAGAGTCATTGCCTCAGCAAAACGGTTGATCGATGTCCGCCATTTTTGATTAAGAAGCAAAAGGATCGCCGAAATAAGTGTACCCGCGTGACCAATTCCGATCCACCAAACAAAATTAATGATCGGCATCGCCCAAGCTACAGGCTCATTGTTACCAAATATACCGACACCGGTGAAAACAAGCTTGGTCACCGTCATCATTAATACCTGAATGATGAGGAACGCGATCCCAAAACCTACAAACCATCCAAACGGGGTGCGTTTTTTGAGTGTCAGGTCGCTGATCTTATCCGTAACGGAGGCGTAATCATGATTGCCCTGAACCATTGGCGGATATATTCGATTTTGAATCTTTTTTAGGTCTTCTTGCATAAATGGTTAAAGTTCCAAGTTTTTAGTTCAAAGTTCAAAGTTTGCTAAACCCCGGCATCTTCGAACTTGAAACTTCTGAATTAATGGCTTCCGGCGCCTTTAGATTCCTCTTTTTCCGGAGCAGCGTAATCCGGCATCGTTTTATTCTGATTTCTTATACCCGCTAAATAGGTCGTACGCGGTTGTGTATTCAATTCTTCGTTAAGAAGCGCATAATTCCGGTGATCTTGTTTCGTTTTTGCTACTGCGCTGTTTTTATCCGCCATATTTCCAAAAACGATCGCATCGGCCGGGCATGCAGCCTGGCAAGCGGTGACCACTTCACCGTCTCTGATCTCGCGTCCGTCTTTCTCCGCTTCGATCCTAGCTTCCGAAATTCGCTGTGTACAGTAAGTACATTTTTCCATTACACCGCGGCTTCGAACTGTAACCTCCGGATTTCGCATCAATTTGTATTGAGGCGTATCCCAATCCTGATAAAGGAGGAAATTAAACCGCCGTACTTTATACGGACAGTTGTTTGAACAATAACGTGTTCCGATACAGCGGTTATAAACCATATCGTTTAAGCCTTCAGCACTATGAACCGTCGCGTGAACGGGGCAAACGACTTCGCATGGTGCCTGCTCACACTGCTGACACAATACGGGTTGGAACATCGGTCCTTCCGGATTATTGATGTCCGTTCCTTTATAATATGCATCGATTCTCATCCAGTGCATTTCGCGGCTTCTTTCGACCTGCTCTTTTCCAACAACCGGAATATTATTTTCCGCCTGACAAGCGATCACGCAGGCGTTACACCCGACGCATGAATTGAGATCGATCGTCATTGCCCAGCGATTGTGTTTTGCATAAACATCGCTAAACTCATTGCCGTACATGGATTTATCGTATTCTTTTGCAGGATCATGGGCTGCTTCTTCGAGCTTGGCGTCAAATTCGTCTTTGCCCCAAAACTCGACGATCTCGCGTTTTCCTACCACTTCTTCTGAAATATTAAAGTGGATCTGACTAGAGGCGACATTTACCTTAACGTTTGAATTTACAACAGTTCCTTTTCCAAACCACATTGCATCGGATCTTTGAATTTCGTATGCGTTGTAACCTATACCTTTACCGTCATCACCGGTCGCAACTCGTCCGCCATTGTCTCTTCCGTATCCGAGGAAAAGTGTAACAACGTCATCGGGTTGTCCGGGTGAGATCCATGCCGGGACCTGTTTTGAAAGTTTTCCGCCTTGATAGGTGATCTCAATAAGATCGGATTCCAGATTACCGCCCTTTGTTGTGACCATTGCTCTTCCGAGCTCGCCGCCGGCGTAGTCTTTGTAGCGCTTGTCCTGATTTATTCCCAGTTTTTCAGCTGTGTTTGGGCTGATCAGGGCTACATTTTCCCAGGTGATCTTATTTAACGGATTTGGTAATTCCTGAAGCCAGCCATTATTTGTAAACCGTCCGTCATAAACGCATGGATCAGGAAGAATGGCAATTTCTAGGTTTCCGTCGCCGCTTGGCGCAGGAACTGGTTCACTCAAAAACGCCGTGCTCACTGAAACCGATTTTGGAGTCGATTGCGAGCCCGAAATAAATCCGTCGTGAACAACTTTCCGCCAGCTGTCTTCAAAACTCTTTGGTGCAGCGGCGCCTGATGTTGTTTCAGCCGCGGGAACCGGAGATGTCTCAGCGGCCGGAGTTGCGGCCGGCACAGGCGTAGCCGCCGGTGC
>JBGTEI010000422.1:0-2143 GCA_041747875.1 Pyrinomonadaceae bacterium
CCATCCGCGTTTTTTGAAAGTGCTTTCTTTCGCTGTTTTATTTTTTCCGTATCTTTTAAAACTATTTCGGTCGAATTTGTCAGATCATCGAGAAACATTTCCTGCATTTTTGCGCCGAAACCTTCATCCTCAACAATGACATCAATTTCGTAGTTGCCAAACCAACTGGCAATATTCAAGTTGGTCGATCCAACGCGCGAATATTTCCCGTCAAATACGGCGGTTTTGGCGTGCATCATCGAGCCGTTCCACTCAAAAATGCGAATTCCGGCTTTGATCAGCGGCCGATACGTTGTTCGGGTTGTCTCGCGGATAATTGGAATATCCGTGCTCTTGGGAAGAAGCATGCGGACGTCAACTCCGTCTTCAGCGGCATCTTTTAGCGACTGAAGATACGAGGGAATGCCGATAAAATATGCATCGGTCAGCCACATCGTTTCGCTTACGCCGGCGGCGATGAATTGGTCAATGCGGTAAATGTTCGAACTCGTTGGAATGCTGTCAACGATCCGTAAACTAACGTTTCCCGCATCCTCAAAATCTTCATATTGTGAATGCTGCGAAACATCGAGCGGTTTGCCCATTTCCGCCCAGATATTTGCAAAAGCCCTTTCGACATCGGCGACTGCGGCTCCGTTTATCTGAACGCCCGTGTCGCGCCATGGCGGAATATTTTTTTCAGGCTGCCCAACCCAATCCTGCCCTACACATAACCCGCTAATGAATGCGATCTTTCCATCAACTACCATTGTTTTACGATGGTCGCGGCTAAAAAGCGCAAACGGGTCAAGCAGACTTGGAGAATTATAGCAGCGGACTTCTACGCCGTCTTCGCGCAAATGCCGCCAAAATTTTCTGGAGGTTTTGCCGAAGCCGCCCATCCAATCGTAGATCAATTTGACGGAAACTCCCTCCTGAGCCTTCTTTATCAAGGCGTCAGCAAATAGTTCGCCCTGCCTGTCACCGTGGATGATATAGCTTTCAAAATAGATCCTGTCCCGGGCATTTTCGATCGCCTCAAGCCACGCCGGATAGTTTTCGGTTGCGTCTTTTAAAAGCCGCACACCGCATCCGCCGATCAATTTCGATTGGGTGACACGGTCAACGGATCTTTCGAGAAATTCGGTACGGATCATTAAGTCATTCAAAATCTTTTGTTTTCACGAAACAGCTGCTTTTTCTTCGCTTGACAGAGTCTATACGTTTTTCGTCATGACCAGAAACCCTTTATCAAATACTCCTTGCGACTGCTTTCTTTTGCCGGAAAATTCCAACTGATTCTGGCGCATGCGCAACAACCAATTCAGAATCTTGTAGTCTTTTGGGGTTTTATGTACCCGAATCCGGACATCCACCAATGCTTGGATATGCTCTGGATGGTTTCGGGATATATGCGAGACTCAATAAAGGACGGAAAAGAACCGGAAAATTTAGACGAATGCGTCGGACATATTGATGAGAAACTCGGCTACCATTACCACATCGGAAAACCGGGCGATAACGAGATCATCGTTTGTTTTCGCGGCCCGAACGGAAGCAGCGAGGTCGGCAAATAAATTTGAGAAATCTTTAATTAATGGGAGGGTGAGCAAAAATTGTGCGGTTAAAAAAAGATCGTCAAAAGAGATATTTTGACGATTTTCAAAACTTTATTTTTTAAACGACTTTCGAAATCGAGTAACCATTCCTAATATGTGAAAATGAACAGTTATAGTGCGAGTAACAAAGAGGAGCGTTTTTGAAACATTATCCGAATTGGTTAAGAGAGGTATTTTGACTAATTCCTAATGTAATGCGAATTCTCAGAATTAAAGGTGTCAGAAAACTGTGTCAAAAACTCCTAAAACCCTCAAACACTGTTCCAAACTTAAAAAAAGACAAAGTGTCAAAAAACCCAAGTTTTTTGACACTTTAGAAATAATTTAGTCAATGCGTCTATTTGGATAAGCGAGAGCATTCGTGCGATTTGTTACGGTTTCGTTTTTTTTATTGATAGTTTGAACACTTCCAATAGTCACAATTCGATGCCGTAGATATCAATATAATATCGGTTTAGAATACGTCGGGGATCGGACAACATTTCTTTAAACAGTTCCATAAAGCCGCCGCCGTTCCGCTTAAAACGCGGTCTTTTCGACGGACA
>JBGTEI010000423.1:0-1885 GCA_041747875.1 Pyrinomonadaceae bacterium
GCGATAAACCTTTAGCGGCTGCTTTTTCGTAAAGTTTGTAATATGTATATCCCTGCTGGAAAATATGCGCGATCTTATCGGTTCCAAATTCATACCCGTAAAGGTTCACGGTATCGCTGATCGTCAAATAACTCGTCGGGATCACTTTGTAAATCGAATCTGAAAACGAGGTTTTGTAGCGCGCCGGCTGACCTCTGAAAATATGCTTTTCCATAAACGAACCGGAGTTCGTAAATGGCGGAATCCCGCCACCGAGGGGTTTGAACACCGCTTTGACCAATGTATCGGCCGAACGCAATTTCGCCAGGCGCGACTTTTCCCTTTCCGGCGAATCACATCCCCGAGTTTTCGAAATTAAGCATGCCTCACTTTTCTCTATCTTTTCGTTCAGTTTTGTAATTGCCGCGCGGATTCTGTCTTCGACGTATTCCGACACCTCGTCACCGATATCAGCGAGAGGAATGGGCGATAAGTTATACTGATCGGTTTCAAAAGCGGAAATCAACCCTGGATTAAAAAGCGCAGCGGCGCTTAAGAATGCTGCAAAAATTTTTCGCATTGGCAATTTTGGTATCAGCAGGGAAAATTTTCAGATCGTTTGATCTTCAGAACCTTCCTCGTTCCGCGAAGCAATTCGAATTTCAACTCTATGTACGAGCGACAAAACCATGAGCGTTAAGATAGTACTTATAAGCCCCAGCCCGATACTTCCCAAACCTACAGCCACTCCGACCGCAGACGCCGCCCAAACGCTCGCAGCGGTCGTCAATCCCTTAATGTCGCGTTCTTTATCCAGTTTCAGGATGGATCCCGCTCCGATAAATCCGATTCCGGTTACAATTCCCTGAATTACCCTTGAAAGCCCGTCCGAATCCATTGCAAATCCAACACAGGCAAGAACAAAAACGGTCGTTCCCATCGAAACCAGAATATGAGTCCGAAGCCCGGCCGGCTTGCCAACAACTTCTCGCTGAAACCCGATCATCGCGCCGAACAAAGCTGATGCAAGCAGACGGACGACCACCAGTGCGAAAAACTTCGCATCCGGAATGCCGCGCGTGATCTCTTCAAGCAAAAAGTCCATCTAGACTATTTTGCATAACGAGGGCAGTAAGCGCAAAAGGAATAATAATTCTTTATACTGTGGAAGGCTCAATATCTTTGATCTTTTTAGATTTATTGAAATCAAATCGCCAAATTGCTGATTTATTGCGATAGATCGCTCGGTACCGCCTCATAATCCCGTCTTCGGATAAAGAATAATTATGGAAATCTTTTGTGAAAACAAAACCATATCGAAGGTTAACCGCCTTTTCTAAAAAGAAAATTGCAGTATTTTTCAAAAAGTCGATAAAGACAACAAATAATATAGCCTGCGGTGAAATCGAAGGAATTTCGCAGGAAAAATGCGTCGACGGTGAAAATGTCGAACAAATTGTGATAATTGTTGCCCGCCGTCAGCGAGCGACTAAGTTGTTCGCTGCGTTCCCAGCGATTCTCGCTGGTCTATAGTTTCTTGGCGATGCAAAACAAAGATTGAATGAAGACAATTGCTTTGGCAATTTTGGAAAACTTAGAATTGGTAACTTTGGAGCGCGACCTGCTCGGAAAAGGAAATAAGCGAAGATTCCGCAAAAAAAGAATATTCGTCTATCTAATCCGGTCGATTGTAATATTTCTCAATATCCTCGGCTGTGATCTGATCTGGTGGAACCAATTTGTAATGTTTTTCTGCGATTTTCTTAAGTTCATCATATTGCAACTCAAATTCAAACATCGCGATGACATCTTTACCCATAAATTGAGCTGCGATCGTCCGGCAATATAGGCTTGGGAACTTATTCCGGCAAAGAGCAATATCCTGTTCAATTTGAACGACACCAAG
>JBGTEI010000424.1:0-2174 GCA_041747875.1 Pyrinomonadaceae bacterium
GCCTTCCCAGGCGGCGATCTGCGAACTACGGTATTCACTTAGTGCATTTTGGAACGCGCCTAACGCAAGCTCAAAACAGTGCGCGCGGTTTGCCGGTATTTCTCCAAATTCAAAAAGTAGATCGCGCTCGATATCTTTTAAAGCATGGAGATCAATAAGCTGTTTGCCGTTTATTCTATCCGAAAGAAGATCTGCGGCGGCGATAACAAAACCGCAGCCGTTTGTACGGAATTTTGCCGCAGTGATCGTTTTAGTTTCCGGATCGATGTTAACTGAGAACTTGACGGAAACGCCGCATGAAAAATCCACTTCCCCTCCGGTCGCCGATGGCGAAATGATGTCTCCTGAATTAATCGGAGACATGAATCTTTTACTGATTTTCGGCGGATAGATCGACATTTTGTTAAATGGTAATTCGTAAGTGGAATTTGGTAAATAGGTAAACTAAAATTAATTGGTACAATTAGACCGGTTATGAAATACTTTTGCTTTCTATTAACAGCTTTCGCCCTTCTGCTAACTGCGGCCTGCAGACCTGCTGCGGAGCCCGTTTCTATTTCGAGCAAGCCGATCCAGAAAAATCGCATGCCGCGGACAAATCTGCGGATGCCGCCGACAAAGCCGCTTGAGCAAATGGGCTGGAAAATTATCGACGGCAAGTTTGAAAAACTTGGAGATTTTAAGGGAAAGGTCGTGATCCTCGATTTTTGGGCGACCTATTGTCCGCCGTGTATCGAAGAAATTCCGCACCTCATCGAACTGCAGAACAAGTATCAAAGCCAGGGTCTGCAAGTGATCGGACTCCACGTTGGCGGCGAGGAAGACAAGCCAAAAGTTCCTGATTTTGTCGAGCGTTTGAAGATCGATTATACGATTGCGGTCCCTGAAGACGAACTTACATATTTATTGCTCGGTGACGACAATTCGATCCCGCAAACGCTGATCTTTGACCGCGAAGGAAAAGTGATCAAGCAATTTGTCGGATACGATGCCGAAGTAAAAAAAGGTATAGACGATACGCTTGAAATGCTTTTTAAAGACTAAGATCTTATGCGCGATATTCCGGTTGGAAATGGCTCTCTCCTCGTAACATTCGACGACAAATATCAGATTCGGGACGTTTATTTTCCGCACGTCGGGCAGGAAAATCATACTGAAGGATTTCCGTTTCGATTTGGTGTCTGGATCGGCGGTGAATTTTCGTGGGTTTCTGATGATGCGTGGAAACGGACGTTAAAATATCTGCCAGAATCTCTGGTTACGGATGTAAGCCTTTTAAATAAAGAGCTGGGTATCGAGCTAGTTTCGAATGATACGGTTTTGAGCCATGAAAATGTATTTCTCCGGAAAGTCACGATCCGCAATCTGCGCCCTGAAAAACGCGAAGTTCGCACCTTTCTTCATCACGATTTTCGAATTTACGAAAACAAGATCGGAGATACGGCGTTTTATGACCCTGAAAGTCTTGCGTTAATTCACTACAAAAAGCACCGCTATTTTCTGATCAACAGTTATCCGCATTTTGATTTTTTTTCAACCGGAAGAAAAGCGTTTCGGGATCAGGAAGGAACGTGGTGCGATGCCGAAACCGGAAAGCTGCACGGCGGAGCGATCACGGAAGGTTCTGTCGATTCGACCGTTCAGATAAATGCGGAGATCGAAGGAAATAGTGAGGAAGAGTTTTTCTATTGGATCGCTGCAGGAACTTCGCACGGAGAAGTATGCGCGCTTAATTTGAAAGTACTGGATAGAACGCCGCAGTTTTGTCTTGACGACACAAAGAATTATTCGCGCCTTTGGGTAAATAAATTCGACAAGGACTTTAATGATCTGTCGCCCGAAGTCGTCGAATTGTATAAGCGGTCGCTGCTTATCATCCGAACGCAGTTTGATAACGGCGGCGCAATTCTCGCGGCAAACGACTCCGATGTTACACTCCGCGCGACCGATCATTACAGTTATTTGTGGACGCGCGACGGCGCATTTATCGCCAACGCTTTGGACCTAGCAGGCTATCCGCATTTTACGCGAGAATTTTTTAATCTGTGTTCAAGGATCGTTCATCAGGACGGATATTTTCTGCAGAAATACAACGCCGACGGAACGGTTGCTTCGGGTTGGCACGCGGCTTGGGACAATATTGCGAAAAAGCGTCTGATGCCGATTCAAGAAGA
>JBGTEI010000425.1:0-3083 GCA_041747875.1 Pyrinomonadaceae bacterium
ATTTTCCACCTGTGCCGACGATTGAAGGAAAGCGCGTATTTGAAGATAAAATAACAGCCGCTATCTCAACGCCCGAAAAAGATTTCAAGATCTTCTACACACTAGATGGAAGCGTTCCGGATGAAAGATCAATTCTATATGCAGAGCCGCTTTCTCTGAACGAGACCACATTGATAAAAGCGATCTCTGTAAATTCAGCGGGCGAAAAAAGTCTCGTCGCAGAATCGAAACTAAACAAAATGCCCCATGATTGGGATGTGAAATTGTTGTCAACATACAACACCCAATACACGGGTGGCGGCCCAAAAGGCTTGATCGACGGCATTCGCGGCACCACAAATTTTGCGTCAGGCGAATGGCAGGGATATCAGGATCAGGATTTTATCGCCGTTGTCGATCTGAAACGTGAGACAGAAGTTAAAAAACTCGGTGCCGGCTTCCTGCAGGTTGCGAGAAGTTGGCTCTGGATGCCGACAAAGATCGAGTTTGAAACCTCAGTGGATGGATCAAATTTTACAAAAGCAGCCGAGATCGAAACAAATTTTCCCGAGCGCGAAATGACGCATACGACCAAAGATTACGTCGAAGAAATAGCACCGATCAAAGCGAGATTTGTCCGGATAAAGGCGACAAACTTAGGCAAGATCCCCGCTTGGCATCCGGGAGCTGGTTTTGAGGCCTTTATTTTTGTCGACGAGATTATTATCGAGTAGTAAAAATAAACTCGACAAGTATTGTCGATTGTGTCAAAATCACAAATTACACAAAACTTTTATTAAGCAGATGATCAAGGAGAATTCTAGAAGATAGATGTCAGAGAACGAAATACAAACCGTCGCCGAAGAAACGGCGCCAGAAGTTACAAGCGAAGCAACTGAAACAACAAGTGAACCAGCTATTGAAGCTGCACCGGAAACAACCGAAACAACAAGTGAACCAGCTATTGAAGCTGCACTGGAAACAAGCGAAACGGCCGTAGAAGCTGTCGCGGAAACAACCGAAACGGTTGAAGCCGTTGCTGTTGAACCGGAAGTAGAAGCAGAACCTGAGGAAATTTCCTACCACGCAGTCGAGAAAGAAGGCGAGATAACAGCGATCTGGGAAATGCAGGGTGAGAAACATCTCCGCACGATCGACCCAAGATCAACAGAAGGTCAAAAGATCTTTAGCTTGTTTACCTCGGACATTCACGAAACGGACAGCCCGCCATTGGCCAGCGAAGCCACTTCGTAATTGTACTTTCAGAAAGATCCAAGGCGCGTTGATTTTTACGCGCCGCTTTTTTGCGTTTAAAGATCCTGACGCATGACACCTTCGATCTCCAACACAAGATCGGCGCCATAGGCTTTTGAGGGCGTTTGAAACCCGGGCGTGAAATTGCCGTCGAGGATCTTTTCGGCGATCTTCAGCGCAGTCAGCATCGTAAATTTGTAACCCTCGGGTCCCTGCATTCGCGATTCTACGCTGTTGCCGTCTTTATCCGACGCCTTTCCCCAAAGATATGTTTTTCCTTTTTCGCGTTCTTCTTCATCCGGCCCGCCATCGGGAATTTGATTTTGCAGATAAGTTTGAAACGGTTTTGTTGCGAGCAGCCAACCAATATAGCGGCTCATCTTAAGCATCTTTAGATTCTTTTCGGGAACAACCGTATAAACCTTTATGTTTGGGATCTCCGTCGAATAATACGCGGTCGAAACATCGCCCCACGGAATGGTTACGCCGGTTTCCTGCACTTCGCCAAAATCGATCTGTTTTGTTTCCCAGGCTGCCGGGACGCGCGTGATCTCTCCGTCAAGTCTGATCGCTCCGCCGTTCCCGACGTTCATCGTCATAGTCGATTGAGTTCCATGAGAAATTCTTCCGAGTCCGTAAAACGCGAGTTCGAGATCTGTTGCGGTAGGCAGGCGATCTTTTAAATGGCGGGCGAGACAATCAGTTGGAACCACATCAAACCCGACGCCGGACATGACCATCGATCCTGCTTTCTTTGCCGCATCATCCCGTGCCGCCATCGATTCAAAAACGGCGATCTCGCCCGTTATGTCGAGATAATGTTTTCCAAGACGCAGACAAGCTTCGACCATTTGTCTTGAAGTAAGCGAAAACGGACCGGCGCAATGGATCACAAAATCCACTTCCTTTAACGTATATTCAAGAGACTTCTTATCTTCGAGTGCGAATGTCCGAAATACCAATCCGAGCTCTTTGGCGAGCGGCTCGATCTTCTTCTGACTTCGTCCCCCAAGGATCGGATTTAACCCCCGTTTTGCGGCTTCGCGGGCGATCAATTCGCCCGTATATCCGTTTGCGCCATAGATCAAAAACTTTCCCATATTATTTTTGCTCCAAAATTCTTTTCACGCGTCCAACCTGCCCATCCTTAAGCCGAACCTTTATCCCGTGCGGGTGGAAATTTGAGTTTGTCAGCAGATCTTTTACAACACCGATGGTTTCTTTCCCGGTTCGCTGATCTTGTTTTAGGACGATTGCGACATCGAGCCCTGCAGTTATATTTTTACGTTCGCGATTTGGCATTCTTATATTATTTCCTCAAACAGCGAAAGCTGCTTTTCCTGTTCAGATCTGAGTTTAGTCAAAAATTCTAACCGGTCAATTTCAACTGCACCGAGAACCTTCATATGAGGCGTCATCACCTGAATATCGATCCATGAACCGCCGCGTGACGCGAGGTGTTCGATCAGGAAAAGAAGCGCGAGTTTTGAGGCGTTTGGCTTTCTAAAAAACATACTTTCGCCGCAAAACAATCCACGCGCATCGACGCCGTATAATCCGCCGACGAGTTGTTCTTCATCCCAAACTTCAACGCTGTGCGCTTCTCCAATTTTATGCAGTGCCGTATAGACACGAATAAAATCCGCGGTGATCCACGTACCATCTTCCAAATTTCGAGGCGTTTCTGCGCATGCTCTGATAACACTTTCAAAATCTTTATCGAGGGTCACATTAAAATTTGATCTTCGCTTAGCTTTTGCGAGACTTTTCGAGATATGTAAATTCTCAAATTCCAGGATGGCGCGCTTTTCCGGACAAAACCACGGAAGCGGCATTCCTTCGATATACCA
>JBGTEI010000426.1:0-2520 GCA_041747875.1 Pyrinomonadaceae bacterium
AGAAAAGGAACTCGAAGCAACGGTTGTAAAACAAGCCGAAGCCGAAAGAACCGCCGCCGTTTTAAGGGCGCAGGGTGAACAGGAATCACAAATTCTTGCTGCCGAAGGCCGTAAACAAGCAGAGATCGCACAAGCCGAAGCCGAATCACAGAAATTACAACGCGAAGGTGAAGGTCGCGCTAAAGCTGTAGAAGCTGAAGGACGTGCCGAAGCGGATAAAATTCGATCGATCGGTTTAGCGGAAGCTGAAAAACTAGAAGCTGCCGGTCTTGCCGAAGCGAAAGCGACGGAAGCACAAGGACTTGCCGAAGCAAAAGCGATCCTTGAGAAAGCCGCCGCCTGGCGCGAATTTAATGATGCCGCAAAACTCCAAACCATTTTGGAAAAACTGCCGGAGATCATCGCCTCTTCCGCTCCGGTCTTCAGGGCTATAGCGGAACCGCTCGGTTCGATCGATAAAGTTGTAATGATCGACAACGGCAATAGTGAAGGTAACGGAGGCGGATCCGGGCTCAATCGTTTTGCGCAAACCAGCCCGAATCTGATCTTTAACGTTCTTCAGCAAATGCAGGCACTGGGGCTCAACATTCCGGATATCCTTTCGCAGCTAGGTGTCGACCAGGACAAAGACGGTAATTTGAAACTGACGACAAATGGAAGTGAAAAAGAAAAGAATGTTTCAAGTCCTGAGGTTGATCCGGATAAGGTAACAGACTGACTTCGAGCGTGAATGATAATCGATCGCGGCGGCGAAAGTTGAACGCAAATCAAAAGACCTGCAGCATTTCTGGCAGGTCTTTTTCCATTTTAAAATTAAAGACTCGCCTTCACACGAGCGGTAGATTAACATTACCTTTTCACCGAAACACTGACACTATTTACCACGGGATAATTATCCCCGTTACTCGATCTCAAAACTAACCTGTATTGAAAAACTCGATCATTCTTATCTACACTGAATCTTTTATTTTCAACATTTTCCCAAGATTTGTTTTCAACGCTATCCAAGTTTTCCGCCGATCGAATCTGTGTTACCAACGTCCCTCCACGTGAGATTTCAGCGTCGGTCGAAATCGATCCGTTTATAGTGTTCTGCTCCAAACTGAAAACCTGCGATGTATATTTCTGCTCATACTTCCGGGTCATAATATGCCCGACGTCATAATTCCACATCCAATGCGTGCCCGGTGTCGGGAGTGATTCCACCCTCCGGTCCGGCGAAGTAAAGCGCTTCCCATCGTTGTAATAAATAGTCGATCTCGTTTTGCTATGCCCGCCATTTCTCGCATGTTCGGCGATCACCAAGTCTATCTTTCCATCGTTATTGAAATCTGCGGCCATCGAATCGGTTCCCGAATCACCAAAAAATACGCTCCTCTCATCAACACTAAATCCCGTCTTGCTTCCCCAATATAAATACATTGCGATAGATTCCCGGTTATTATCGCCGAGATAAGCAGGAAAGAAGAGATCAAGGTATCCATCCGCATCAAAATCCGCTGCGACCGGTCCCAATGTCGTCCATGACGGAAGAAGCTGTGCATTCCAGTTCGAAAACCCTTCCGCACTTCCCCAGACGATCAAAACACCAATGTCATGATGGTTATTTATGTGGTCTTTGTAAGTAGGCACGATCAGATCGGCAAAACCATCATTATTCAGATCCGCTGTTTCTAGGTCGATCGGAGTGGGGATACTTATCGACTTTCGGTTCTTCTCAGAAAACCCTTGCCGACTTCCATAAAATATTCTGATCTTATCGTTGATATATGAAGTGACCGCAATATCCAGCCAACCGTCGTTGTTGTAATCAGCAATGTTTGGACTGCCGGATCTTCCCTCAGAAGCAAGTTCGACCCTGTTCTTTAGTTCATATCCGTTTTCCGAACCATAATAAATGATCGAATGCGTAAGACTCTTATCTGGGTGGTTAAACAAACCGACGACTATATCCAAATATCCATCTTTATTCAGGTCCGCTACATTCGTAGTCGAAGCATTGCTCTCAGTAAGTACGGTCCTTTTGTTTTTGATATCGAAGCCATCTTTCCCGCCCCAGAAAATATTTACACCCGCATATGGATCATTTGTTTCACGGGCATGCATTGAGTTTACAGCGATCAGATCGATATATCCGTCAGAATTCAGATCAGCTGCGGAACTTTCGTAACCGCTTCGAAAGGGTACCTCCAATCGGTTATTGCTGCTAAATCCATTCTTGCTGCCATAATATAAATACAGCGGAACTTCCTCGCGAAGTGTTCCTGATCTGCTGTTGGAAATGACGACAGTGGTTTTGTAATTGGTTCCTTTTGGAATTACCGCGACATGACTTGCACCGCTGGTCTGAATACCTTTTTTACTTTTTACAAATTTTCGCCCTGAGTTTCCAAAAAATATCACCGATTCGGCTCGATATACTTTTTCGCCCTGATGGGTCGCGCAGATAATATCCAATGTACCGTCTCCGTCAACGTCCGTCACTGCGGTCGCCGCTGTGTATGGAGACTCAAGTTCCAG
>JBGTEI010000427.1:0-5891 GCA_041747875.1 Pyrinomonadaceae bacterium
AATTACCGGAGCAGCCTCAGGGAAGTGAATAATAGTTTGGTCAGCTAAAGCAAAAAAGCGGAAGGATCTAATCCTTCCGCTTTTTTTTCAACATCACGCGTAATCTATTTTACGTGTAATTCTGCGTAGTGAACAAAGAACCAATAGGTAATTCCCGCCCACGCCAATAAATTGATGACAGAAACAAGCAATCCGATCTTTTGAACCTTCGGATCGGTACCGCCCCGGTTATCTTGTTTGCCGTACATCAACATGGCAACCAATACACCGGTAGTGATCCACGCAAAGAGTCTGATTCCGAGCTCAAGCGGTACTGCCTCCGGAGTATGGTTCATTAAGTACGGAACCTGATAGAGCGTTAAAACAATCGCAAGAACGATCGCAATGATCGCGGCAATTGGAGGTGAATTTTTCGAATTCGATTCATTCGCCACCTCATCCGTTACATGGCGAAGATTACTGTGCGAATAACTATACGCAAAGTAAACTACAAGGCCAATAGACATCCACACGATCAGCCGGATCCACGTATCAAGCGGAAGGCTATTCATCAAATATGCCGCTGAAACTACAGTCGCCATTGGTATAAATGGTGAAAGCGGAACTTTGAACGGGCGATGCAGCGACGGATTTGAAGAACGCAGAATGATTATTCCGGTTCCGACGATGACAAACGCAAACAGCGTTCCGATACTTACAAGCTCACCAAGTAAATTGATCGGAACAAAACCCGCGAGGATCGCAACGATCGTGCCTGTAATTGCGGTTGTAATATGAGGCGTTCGATATTTCGGATGCACTTTTGCAGCCCATTTTGGAAGCAAGCCGTCTTTCGACATCGAGTAAAATACTCGAGGCTGCCCCATAACCATTACGACCATCGTTGAACTCAAACCTAAAACGGCCCCGACCTTAATGATCGTCGGAAAAACCGCAAGGATCGTTCCCATCGTCGTACCTTTTGCCTGAAGAAGAGCTGCGTCAACAGCGACAGCGATTGGAGCGGCAGCATTCGTCAATAGTCTGTAATCGACCAACCCAACCATGATCCCCGATACCAAAATATACAGAAAGGTGCAGATCACAAGAGATCCCATGATCCCGATCGGCATATCGCGCTGCGGATTTTTTGCTTCTTGAGCTGCTGTTGAAACCGCGTCAAACCCAATGTATGCAAAAAAGATAACTGCAGCGCCGGTTACGACACCCGGGAAGCCAAACGGCATAAAGGCGGCACAGCCTTCGCTTCCTGCGGCACACCCGATCCCCAGATTGCTCGGATTAACATACCCGATTCCGGCTACGATAAATAACACAACAACAAGGACCTTAACGATCACGATTATCGAGTTAAAACTTGCCGATTCCTTAATTCCTTTGATAAGCAAAAGCGTGACCGCCACGGCGATCAATGCCGCCGGAAGATTGAATATCCCCGTAACGGTTGATCCATCGGTCAACGTTACGGTCTGACCCGGCGGAGCGGCCAAAGCTGCGGGGAAATTTATCCCCATATCTTTTAAAAGACTGACCAGGTAGCCCGACCAACCGACTGCAACAGTTGCCGCGCCAAAAGCATATTCAAGTATCAGATCCCATCCAATGATCCACGCAACGAATTCACCCAATGTTCCATATCCGTATGCGTACGCTGAACCGGAGATGGGCACACTAGCCGCAAACTCCGAATAACAAAGTGCCGCAAAGGCACTAACAATTCCCGCAAGTATCATTGATATGACCACAGCAGGTCCCGCGTGTTTTCCGGCAGCCTGACCGGTTAAGACAAAGATTCCCGTCCCGATGATCGCACCCACACCGAGCATCGTCAGGTCTAACCCAGTAAGCGTCTTCTTCAGGGTGTTTTCACCCGTCTCCTGGGATTCCGCGATAATCTTTTCGATTGACTTAGTCGCAAAAAGTGACATGAATGCCTCCAAACCAAATGTTAAATTTTTAAGAGTGTTTACCTAAATAGTAGAGATGTTTCGCATAATAAATCATTTACACAAAATAAAAAAGGCTTCTCAAAGAGAAAAGCCTTAATTAAAGTAAACGGCAACGATTTCAGTTAATTCTATGCCCCTTTGATCGCTTCCAAATATCTGTTTAATTCTTCCCTTACCTTCGGGAACAGGAAGAATAATCCGATCATATTCGGGAAGACCATTGCAAAGATCATTGCATCGGAGAATTTCACCACCGAACCTAAAGAAGCCGCAGCACCGATAACAATAAAGATCAGGAAAAGAACTTTGTACGCAATATCAACAGCGTTTGATCTGCCAAATAAATATTTCCATGCCTGCAAACCATAATACGACCAGGAGATCATCGTAGAGAATGCGAAAAGAACGATCGCCAGTGTCAGAATGTATCTAAAACCCGGCAGAACAGAATCGTATGCCATCGATGTAAGATCTACACCACCGACAATTCCCTGAACTCCCTGGATCGTCACACCAGAAGTGTTTGCCGCATCGTAGAGAAACTTTCCATCATAGTTAAACATGATGATAACAACAGCCGTCATCGTACAGATCACAACCGTATCAATAAAGGGTTCGAGCAAAGCCACGATACCTTCACTTGCCGGGTAATTTGTATTTACCGCCGAGTGAGCGATCGCTGCCGAACCGGCACCGGCTTCGTTCGAAAATGCCGCACGTTTAAAACCCTGAAGCAGTGCGCCGATCAATCCGCCGACTGCAGCACCCGGAGTAAATGCACCTTCAAATATCTGACCGATCGCACCCGGTAGATTACCGATATTTGCAAAGATAATGATCAATGACGCAATAATGTAGATCCCCGCCATAAACGGCACGATCTTTTCGGTAACACTCGCGATCCTTTTGATCCCGCCGATGATAACGACACCTACTAAGACCGCCATAACAATGCCGATCAAGGTTTTGACCGCTCCGCCTTCGAGACCTGTCATCGAGGCTATCTGAACGGTTGCCTGATTAGCCTGGAAAACATTTCCGCCGCCAAACGAACCGCCGATACACATAATCGCAAAAATAACTGCCAGGACTTTTCCAACGCCACCGTAGCCAATATCTTTAAAACCTTTTGATAGGTAGTACATCGGACCGCCGTAAACCGTACCGTTTTCAATATCACGATATTTTACGCCCAGCGTACACTCAACGAACTTGCTCGACATTCCAAGTAATCCGCAAACAATCATCCAAAATGTTGCGCCCGGGCCGCCAACCGCGATCGCGACCGCAACGCCTGCGATATTTCCGAGGCCAACGGTTCCGGAAACCGCCGTGGCAAGTGCCTGAAAGTGTGTAACTTCGCCCGATACTCCTTCCTGTCTGATAGTATCAACAATGTTTCCATCGACAACGTTCAGGTTAGGTGTGGTAACAGGATCGCCGCCCTGTTCAATCTCGTCATATTTTCCGCGAACAACCCTAAGCGCCAGCGGAAATTTTGTGATATTTACAAATCCAAAAGCCAAAGTAAAAAATACCGCCCCAAAAACAAGCAGTATCAAAACGAATGGAACACCGAACAAAGGTGTAAATATAAACGTATCCCAAGCATCTGCAACAGGTGCGAACGCATTATCGATCCTTTGATCGAGACCAATCGCCTCGGCTGCCTTTTTTGTTTCGTCCGCCTTATCCTGAGCAAATACAAATGCCGGGAAGATAAAGGTCGTAAAAATAGTAAGAGCGTATCCAAATACTTTTCGATTCATAAAGTTACCTACAAAGTGAAATTGTCCTAAAGAATTTTTCGTTTTAAAGTTGGAGGAGAGCCAACGTCGTCTTCAATTTATTGGTCAGACTGGAATAGTGATCGTCGGATGAAAATAACTATAGTGAGGAATTATACTCATTTCGCGGAGCATGTCGAGCCTTTTTATAAGAAAGGGTTGTTATTAAGATAAATTGATCGTATTAACTTTAGCTAATTTGGGCAATTATTAAGATGGAAGATCAACAAAATTCGAAACAGACCGGTGATATGCCGGCGGAAGAATTCCGGAAATTTGGGCATGAGATGATTGACTGGATCGCCGATTATTTTGAGAAGATGGAAACGCTTCCGGTTCTTTCGCAGATCGAGCCAAACTCCCTAAAAAATCAATTGCCGAAGTCGGCGCCAAGCGATGGAGAAAATTTCTCTGATGTCCTCGCAGACGTTGAAAAGCTGATACTTCCGGCAATCACTCATTGGAATCATCCGAATTTCCACGGGCTTTTTTCTACGTCAACGAGTTCGGTCGGCGTTTTCGGCGAAATGCTCGCAGCAGCATTTGATCAAAAAGCAATGCTTTGGCGAACATCACCTGCATCTACCGAACTTGAGGAAGTCGTTCTCGATTGGCTGCGGCAAATGATGACGCTGCCGGATGCTTTTAGCGGCGTTATTTATGACACGGCATCGGTTTCCACGATGCACGCGATCGCCGTCGCACGTGAAAGACTCGGGCTTAGAATTCGCGAAGACGGGATGAGCGGTCGGAAAGATCTTCCGCTGCTTCGTATTTATTGCTCGGAGCACACGCATAGTTCGATCGACAAGGGCGTGATTGCACTCGGTTTAGGACAACAAGCGGTTCGAAAAATCGAAACGGACGAGAAATTCTCGATCCGCACCGATAAACTTCGGAAAGCTATAGAAGAAGATATAGAAAACGGATATTTGCCTTTTTGCGTTGTGGCAACGATCGGAACAACGTCAACGACAAGCGTCGATGATGTTGATAAGGTTGCCGATATCTGTAGACAGCATAATTTATGGCTCCATGTCGATATGGCCTACGCCGGCTCTGCAATGATCCTGCCCGAGCTGCAGCATCATTTAAAGGGTATTGGAAAAGCTGATTCGATAGTTACCAATCCGCACAAATGGTTTTTTACGCCGTTCGATCTTTCGGTGCTCTATGTAAAGGATCTGGACCTGCTAAAACAGACCTTTTCACTTGTCGCCGAGTATTTGAAAGTTTCTGAAGAGGTGACGAATCAAATGGACTACGGAATTCAGCTTGGCCGTCGGTTTCGTTCGCTGAAACTCTGGTTTGTGATGCGTTATTTCGGTAAAGAAGGCCTTCAAACAAGGATCCGTGAGCACATTCGGCTCGCTAATCTTTTCGCCTCGTGGGTTCGTGAATCGGACGACTTTGAAATGATGGCTGATGTTCCGTTTGCGCTTGTTTGTTTCCGGGCATGTCCGAAAAACGTCGCCGAACTTGATCCTTTTAATGAGAATTTAATGAACAAGGTCAACTCTTCCGGAGAAGCATATCTTTCGCATACGAAGCTTAACGGTGCTTTTGTTTTGCGATTATCGGTTGGAAGTATTCGCGTTGAAGAAAGACATTTGAAGAAGACCTGGAAAGTATTAAATGCATATGTTTAGGGTAAAGAAAAAGATGTTTCCCGCGAAGGCGCAAAGAGGGAATAAGAAGAGTAAAAAGAAAGGGATCATTAAGCTACTCGATGAATAATCAAGTCGCTTTGTGGCAGAAGCAGTTACTTTGAATTGTTTAAATCTTCGTTTACGGCTTTCCGCAAACTGAGACTATTCTTTTTCCCTTATTCTTCCTTTGCACCTTCGCGGGAAACATCTTATTCTTTTTCGCTAAGCAGTCCGTAGATATGTTGTTTATTAAAGAATCGATCATTAACGCAGCTCCGGAAAGGGTATTTGCGTTTCACCAGCTGCCGGACGCATTTGAGCGCCTGATCCCGCCGTGGGAAAATGTTAAAATTATTCAAAAGGCAGATATTTCGGTTATCGGTTCACAAGCGATAGTAGAACAGAAATTTCTGGGTTTTACTGTTGCGAGAATCGTAGCCGAACACACAAAGTATGACCCGCCTCGGATGTTTGAAGATAGTGTTGTTTCGGGCCCGCTTAAATAT
>JBGTEI010000428.1:0-7318 GCA_041747875.1 Pyrinomonadaceae bacterium
CGAGCCGCGAATCAATGTCCCACGCATTTAATTGATCAAGCCTGTCCTGCACTGCACCCTGACGCGAAAGAAGCTGCACCATTTCATCGTCGTCCATTTCTTCTGCGAATCGGGCGTTGATAGTTTCAAATTCGGCCATCAGGTCGACAGTTTCCTGAACGCCTTCTTCGACGATCTGCTTTACGGTTTTTGAATCATCAAGTTTTGGTTCCTGCTCAAGGTAGCCGACCGAATATCCATCTGAAAAAACAACCTCGCCGTTTATTTCGGTATCTACACCGGCAATGATCTTGAGAAGCGAAGATTTACCCGAGCCGTTGAGACCGAGAACACCGATCTTTGCGCCATAGAAAAATGAAAGATATATGTCTTTGAGAACTGGTTTCTTATCGTAAAATTTGCTGACCTTGACCATCGAAAAGATGACCTTATTCGGTTCTTGATTGCTCATAAATATTCGGAATGCCTGATTAATGTAGTAAGTAAAAAATGCTAATCCCCCAGTAAAATACCAGGGGATCAATTAAGAAAGATCGTGAAAATTTTGAAACTAAGGAATTATTCTCCCGCTTCGGGTCCGCTTGCCATCGGGAAGCCCGCTTCCTTCCAGCCTTTTGTGCCACCGACCAATGCTGCAGCGTTTTTTCGTTTTTTGTCTTCTAGTATTTGTACCGCACGGGCACTTGTATGTTCGTCCGGTCAGGAACAATAGACGATTATCGTCTTATTTTCCGGAAGCTCTTTATATCGCTTTTCAAGCTCCGCAACCGGAATATTGACCGCGCCTTTTATGTGTTCTACTTTGTAAGAGTCCGCTGATCGCGCATCTACAAAGATCGCATCGCCGGCGTCGAACGCCTTTTTGGCATCTTCGATCGTGATCCGCGTCGCGTCGTCTTCGACCAAAATCGTTGTCTCCGAAAGAAGTTGACCCGTGAACCTCGCTGACAAAGAAACGCCTGTATCCGCTAACCGCTCATTTTTAGCATGAACAGTTGGGAAAGGTAGAGCAGTACTGATCGCACAAAATACCGCCAGGACAAAAATTGCTGATAAAGTAAAAATAAACCGCATTGATCCTCCAATCAGTGAAACGGATCAAACTTAAATAAGATTCAAACCCGAACACTTTAAACAATGATAAATAATAAACGATAAAAGTTTATTGGTAAATATCAGTGGGATATTTTCCATTCCAGCAGGCGACGCAAGATGTGTTTTTTTCGAGTCCGATCGCCTCGACCATTCCTTCCATAGAGAGATAGCCAAGTGAATCAGCTTCGATATGAGCGCAAACTTCATCGACCGTCATCTGGGCCGCGATCAGCTCAGACTTCTTTGGCGTGTTCACACCGTAATAACAAGGCGAGATCGTAGGCGGACAGGAAATTCGCATATGAACCTCTCTCGCTCCGGCTTCTCTTACCATCGCAACGATCTTTTTGGATGTAGTGCCGCGAACGATCGAATCATCGACGAGGATCACGCTTCGATCCCGGATCAGATCAGCGATCGGATTGAGTTTCAGACGGACGCCAAATGAGCGAATACTTTCGGATGGTTCAATAAAAGTCCGTCCGATATAATGATTTCTGATTATTCCCTGCCGGAAACTTATGCCGGATTCTGCCGAATATCCGATAGCGGCCGCAACTCCCGAATCCGGAACGGGAACAACAATGTCGCCAGCTGCCGGATGTTCCTTGGCGAGTTGGCGTCCCATTTTATGTCTCGATTCATTTATCGAACGTCCAAAAATTATCGAATCGGGACGCGAAAAATAGACGTGTTCAAATGTGCAAACAGATTTTGGTTTTTCGTCAAACGGCCGATACGTATGCAGTCCGTTCTCGTCTATTACGATCATTTCGCCGGCTTCCACTTCTCTTACATAGTCTGCAACGATCAGATCAAATGCGCAGGTTTCTGAAGCGACAGCCCATGCATCTTTAATTTTGCCCAATACCAAAGGTCGAAATCCGCGCGGATCACGAACTGCGATCAAAGCCTCCGGCGTCAAAAACAAAAGAGAAAATGCGCCCTCGGTTTCTTTCAAAACTTTTGCGATCGCTTCTACAGCATCCTTTGCTTCGGTTCGGGCGATCGAATGAAGGATCGTTTCGGTGTCAGAAGTTGAATTAAATATCGCGCCCTGTTTCTCCAATTCTTTCCGTTTTTGCTCCGCAAACGGAAGATTCCCGTTGTGGCAAACGGCGATCTTTCCGTGCTGGCACGTGACAGAGAATGGCTGCGCTTCGCGAACTGATTTTCTTCCGGCGGTCGAATATCTCGTATGTCCGATCGCAGAATTACCGGGTAGCTTCTGCAGGGTCTTTTCACCAAAATTATCTGCGACAAGTCCGAGCCGGCGAATCTGATGAAGATCACTGCCTTCAGCCGAAACGATCCCACAGGCTTCCTGTCCGCGATGCTGCAGCGCAAAAAGTCCAAGCTGCGTTAATGTCGCAGCTTCGTTATGTCCAAAAATGCCAAATACTCCGCATTCTTCTTTAAACTTGTCGAAAATAAATTCGCTCATTGCAATTGATTATCCGAATTTGATGTAAAATAGACAAACGTTAACATCATCTTTAAACTGAATGATCGATATACTCCGTTTTCGTTTTGAAACGCTAAAAATTAGTAAGATAGCTTTATGAAATCAACCGCAGAAGGTAACAAAATTTCATGTTCGGTAGCCTGCAATCTTTGCGGTGGAGACATTGTAGAAGAGATCGGAATGATGGATAGAACGGGTGAATATTTGCGCAGCGTTATATGCAAAAGCTGCGGTTTATCCTGGTCTGACCCAAGACCGAATGAGGACGAGATCAGGAAATACTACTCTAAAGATTATCGAATCAGCTACAAAGGAACCTATACCCCCACGTTCAAACACGTTTACCGGGCGGGCAAAGTAGCACTTGATCGGTATGCTTTTGCAAAAACGATCCTTAAAGAAAACGATGTTGTTCTGGACGTCGGCGCAGGCGGCGGGGAATTTGTTTATCTGATGGATAAACTTGGATACGACGTCAATGGAATCGAACCGAATGAAGGTTATGGAACTTTTGCGCGTGACACCTTTGGATTGTCGATCCAGATCGGATTTATACAGCAGGCTGATCTTCAAAATAGTTCGTATAACGTCGTAACAATGCATCACGTTTTAGAACACCTTGATGATCCCTTTGCCGTACTTCAAAAACTTCACCGCGCGATTCGCGAAGAGGGTTTTTTGATCATAGAGGTTCCAAATATCGAAGCGGTATGTTCTGGACCGAAAAGCAGATTTCATTCTGCGCATTTATATAACTTTAACCGTCAGAACCTGGAAACAATGGGACGGCGGGCAGGTTTTTTGATCTATAAAACAGCAATTTCACAGGACGGCGGCGTAATAACGACGATTTTTCAAAAATCGGAAAAAAGTGGTGCAGTAGAATGCGAGATCCCGGAAAATTTTAGGCGAATTTCGACGATCGTCAGAAGGCACGCGAAGTTTAGCCATTACCTTTCGCCAAACCCCTACGTCCGCCCAATACGAAAGCTCCAGAGGTATTTTGATGAATCCCGCGCGATCGATAATTGTAATAACGCCGAAGAAATTCTTTTAAAATTGTGTGCCAAAGTTTCTTCTAAATCATAATGACGTGCTTTTTGCAGGAAAAAACTGACTTAGTCTAAGATAGCGGATATGCACCCCGATCGGCGGAAAAATTTGATTCACATACTACGAAGTGTTTACTCGCGTAAACTTACTGCGGCCTGTGCGAATCGGGGACATTGGAGATCCGCAGAAGATCCGGAGTAATAAGAGAGAATTATATTCATTGCTTTCTACCGATAGCTCGAAAAACTTTCCGCTGGTCTTCGGTTTTGATCGGTGCTGGTTTTTACTTCGCGGGATTTTTACTTTTGGGATCGTGAGCTAAACTCGCTGAAGTGATTTTCGAGTTTAAGGCTCAGGATAAACTAACTATCCCTTTGCTGACTCCATTTCGGACAATCCTTTGTATAGGATATGTATCCAGAGAAGTATGAAAATTCTAATGTCGAATGATCCGTTTAAGCGATTTGGCGCTTTGGTGCTATTTCTTGCGTTGACCATCGCCGCGTATGCGCAAGACAAGCCTGTTTATCAGGGCCAGCCGCCAGCGGAACCGGTTGATACGACAACGAGACCGATCGAAATGCAGAAGCGCCGGACTTTTGCGTTTGAATCGGATGGCGTTTATTTTTCAAATGAATTTGATGGCGCCCGACTCAATAAGATAGAAAGAACTGCCGAAAATTCGTATTCAATAACGATCACTCCGGAGAACGAGCCGATAAACATGAGTCCGTGGTATGCGTTTAAGATCTGGTCGAAAAAAAAGAAGGAAATTTCTGTAAAATTGATCTATCCGGAATTCGCAAAACACAGATATTCTCCTTTGATCAGCAAAAACGGTGAGAAATGGAAACCGCTCGAAGATAAATACATCACAGAAGAAGAAAAGGGAACTGCGGCATTTGGCGTAAATTCTCGTCCGAAAAGAATTACCATGCGTCTGAAGACCGGGAAGAAACCGCTTTGGGTTTCGGCTCAGGAACTTCAGACGTCGAAACACGTTTTTGCGTGGATCGACAAAATGTCTAAAAATTCATTTATTGAAAATGAAACTATCGGAACAAGTAAAGACGGCCGTCCGCTTCGAATGCTTCAGATCGGTAACAAGGATTCTAAAAATATGGTGCTTGTCATCTCGCGCCAGCATCCGCCCGAAGTTACGGGCTATTTCGCGATGAAGGCGTTTGTCGAAAAACTCGCGGATAAATCAAAACTATCAAAGAAGTTTCGTGATGATTGGTGTATTTATGTCGTACCCTTGATGAATCCGGATGGCGTAGATAACGGACAATGGCGGCATAATGCCGGCGGGATCGATCTCAACAGAGACTGGACGTTCTTTAACCAGCCGGAAGGACGCGCCGTAAGTGAATTCTTAAAAAAGCGTGAACTCGAAACGGGTGGCAAATTCTATTTTGGAATAGATTTTCATTCGACGTGGGACGACATCTATTATCCGATGGACGAGAAATACTCCGGAACGATGCCGAATCTTGTCCGGGATTGGCTTGGAAAGATCGAAAAGGCAATCCCGAATTATAAACTCAATGTTAAGTCTACCGAGAAAGCGGAACCCGCGATCGTTTCAAGGAATTACTTTTTTGTTTCGCACCAAATGGAAGCCATCGTGTTTGAGATCGGCGATAACACACCGAGAGATTTTATTAAAACCAAAGGTGAGATCGGCGCAACGGAATTAATGAAGCTTCTTATTGAAAGACAACCCGCAAAAACCAGTGCTGCACGCGCAGGCAATTAGAAGACCTTTTAATGCCAAAAAAGAAAAGCAGTTTTCAGACAAAGATCGAAGCGATCGCGGTGCGTTTTTTGCTCGGCGCGATCGGCGTTTTTCCGCTTAGAACGTCGATGTCAATCGGAAGATCGCTCGGCAAAACCGTCATTCGTTTTTTTCCAAAACTCGCCAAAACTGCGGATCGTAATCTTGAGATCGCGTATCCCGGGATCTCCGATGATGAGAAGAAAAGGATCGTAAGCGGAACTTTTGAATCGCTGGGTCGCCAACTAGGCTTTATTTCGCATTTTAAGAAATTCAAGCACGAAGATATACGGGACCTCGTAGAACTCGTCGGACGTGAGGAATATTTCGATCCGGCGGTTGATACAGGACGCGGGATATTGTTCTTTACCGGACATTTTGGAAGCTGGGAAGTTTTTAATCTGCTTCCGCCGGCGTTTGGTTATCACATGAATATCCTTGTGCGGCGGATCGATAATCAGCTGGTCGAAAAATATGTCGATTCCTTACGGACAAAATTCGGCTGCATCACGATCGATAAAAAACAGTCCGCAAGAAAAATGTACCGGTTACTTGAAAGCGGCGAGATACTTGGAATTCTTGCCGATCTCAACGTTCAGGAAAAAGAAGGTGTTTTTGTTGATTTTTTTGGCGTTCCTGCGTCAACTACAACAAGCATCGCAAAGCTCGCACTCAAAACAAATGCCATAATTCTTCCCGCCTTCGCCGTTTGGGAAGAAGCAAAAAATAAATATGTGGTCTATTTGGATCCGCCTGTCGAATTTGATCCTAATGCAGATCTGGAAGATCAGATCATCGAAGTAACCCAAAAGCTGACAGGCGTCGTTGAAAAATATGTTCGGAAATATCCGGAGCAGTGGTTATGGGTTCATAAGCGTTGGAATACCCGGCCTCAGGGTGAGAAGGGATTGTATTGAGATTTCAAATTTCAGATCTCAGATTTCAAATTTGAAAACCGATATTTGAAATTTGAAATGTGACATTTGAGATCTGCAAGTTGAACTCTGAAAGTTGAAATTAGAGATCTAAGTTTTGAAATTTGAACACTGGCCTCTGAGATCTGAGATCTGAGATCTGAGATCTGAAATTTGAAATTTGAAAGCTAAGGTTTACCTCATTTCAAACCATTCAACAAACTTCTCAATTCCATCATTTATCTTCGTCTGCGGATCATACCCTAAAAGTGCTTTTGCCTTTGTAATATCGGCAAATGTCTGCGGAACGTCGCCGGGCTGCATGGGTTTTCGGTCGATTATCGCTTTCTTGCCGAGGTTTGTTTCAAGCAGAGTGATCAATTCCTGAAGTTCTACAGTCTGAGATTCACCCAGATTTATTACTTCGTGCAATGTTTTATCGTAATCGATCGCCGCACAAACGCCCACGATAATATCGTCAATATACGTATAATCGCGCCGCGTTTTTCCATCACCGAATACGGGGATCGGTTTTTCCTCCGAGATCAATTTCGCAAATTTGTGTATCGCCAGATCCGGACGCTGGCGTGCGCCGTAAACCGTAAAAAATCTAAGACAAACCGTACGAATATCGTAAAGATGTGAATATGTGTGACAAAGCATTTCGCCGGCGATCTTTGTCGCAGCATAGGGAGAGATCGGTTCGGAGACCTTATCGCTTTCAGAAAAAGGTACATCGCATCTTGCGCCGTAAACGCTTGATGAAGAACCAAAGATAAATTGCTTTACATCGAATTCGCGCGCGAGTTCGAGTAAATTCAAGGTTCCAATGATATTTGTCTCGGCATAGAGTTTCGGATCAAGAAGCGAAGGTCTGACTCCGGCGCGCGCAGCAAGATGAACTATTACGTCTAAATTCTGATCTGCAAAAACCTGTCGCAGTTTTGCAGCGTCACAAATATCTGTTTCAAAAAGCGAAAATGATGGGTTATCGAGAAAGCTGCTGATATTTTC
>JBGTEI010000429.1:0-14124 GCA_041747875.1 Pyrinomonadaceae bacterium
AGTGAAAAGGTGGAAAGTGAAAAGTGAAAAGTGTAAAAGTGAAAAAGTGTAAAAGTGAAAAGTGAGAAGTGAAATGTGAAAGGTGAAAGGGTTTAGAGGTTAAAACGTTAAAAAGTGAACAGCGAAAATGCGAATTGCGAATTGCGTAGAGCGAATAACGAATAACGAATAACGCATCGCGTATAAAAGTTTATGAAGAAAATTATTATTGGAATCGCGATATTGGTTGTTGCGGCTTTAATTAGCATCGTTGTGATCGGGCGTGTTTTTTATCCCGATAATATCGCTCAAACTTTACCGGACGGCGGCGCGAAAGGACTCAAATCGCGTTTCTACCGGACTGACATTACAGCTGCAACGAAAGCTGTGTCGGATGTCATTACAACGCGATCGACATACGGCAGTCAATGGAAATTGGTCGGCAAGACCGACGGCGATGATGAACTTCCATCAAAGGTAAAAGCCGAAGTTCCGGTGATTGTGTTCACGGATGATCTTGAAGTTACGATAAAACATACGGAAAAAGTCGGTGAGGTTCAGATCGACGTCCTTTCTCAGTCCCGCGTCGGAAAAAGCGACTTTGGTGAAAATGCGCGTCATGTCCGACAATTCCTTGAGGCTCTAGACGCAAAACTGAAATAGCTTATTCGCTGTCATGAGGATCGTGTTTTCTGTGTCGCGCAAGTAATTGTTCATCCGGAATTTCATTGCTCGTTAATTCCAGCATTTCATCGGTTTGTTTAAGGACCGGCATATACCATATAAAGATCGTAGAAATGACAATTGCGATCGTGCAGGCGATCCCGCCTTCGAGACCATAATCGCCGCCCGTAATCCAGTCCGGTCCTTTATCGATCTCGAGTAAAAATGGTGCCGGAACAAGCTCTTTTAAACCGCTTACTTCGATCCCGAAAAACGAACCCATTACCCAGTTCCAGGCGAAATGCACGCCGAGGACGAGCCATAGTGTCCGCGTTTTAAGATACGCAACGCCGAGCCAAACTCCTGCAAGCGCAGTATTTAGTGTAGAGAAGGTATTTGAAGCGGGATTTCCAAGATGTCCCGATGCAAAGAACAGCGAGGTTAAAATTATCGCCAGCCAGCTTAAATTTGCGCGGGTCAGCGTTTGAAAAATATAACCTCGCACCAGCACTTCTTCAAAGGCCGCACCAAAAAGAAATATGACGAGCGTCATTAAAAGAGTGACTAAAATTGCCGCGCTTCCCGCCGAATCGTTAAACTTAAAACTCAGTCCGCCAAAAATAACCGCGATCCCGACCGCCAGAATTATCGAAAGGGTCCCCAGAATAATGCCGCCGAAAAGATCCCTAAACCAGAACTTTGTAAACGATGCACCAAGAGCGCGAAAGGGCAATCCTTCGAGTAATTTCCCGCACATCCAACCGAGTGCGACAGCGACCGCGATACCGAGTAAACTTCCGATAACTCGTGCCAGAAGCGTGTTTTCACTAAAACCGATCGGCAGATTTATTAGGACATGCCCTGCGGCGATTCCGACGAGACCATAGGCGAGGATAAAAAGAAGCAGAAAAAACAGAAATCGCCAACCGCTTCGAAGTCGTCCAAACTGATTATAAAAAATTTCTAACATCGTCCCCGATTTTACTTTAAGGTCGCTTAAAACTCTAAGACATCAAATTGTTTGTGCTAAAATTAGCACTCGTGAGCGAAGAAAGATCACAGACTAAAAATCGGCCACCGCGTAAACCTCCGTGGCTGCTCGGCGTGTTTGTACTTATATTGCTCGGGTTTCTCGTTATCCTCCAATCGTCAAATCTTTGGAAAACTCTGACAGTAGATTCGGCGAGCGACACTCTGCTTCTCTATGCGTTGTCTTCGCTGAATTTTATCGCTTTTGTTATTTTTGCATCAATTTTTGCCCGAAGTCTTCTCAAGCTCCGGCAAGAGCGTCGTGCTCTTCAGATCGGATCGAAGATAAAAACGCGGCTTTTGGTTTACTTTTTCGCCGTTAGTTTGCTGCCGCTTATCGCGATGGCCGTTTTCTCATATTTGTTTATGAATCGCGCGCTTGATAGGTGGTTTACACAGATCCCCGAAAATGTCGTACGGGACGTAAGAGATCAGGCAACAGTCGATCAGGAACGAGCGTTCACCAACGCCGTCCAGATGATCTCAACCGCCTTAGACGGACGTGAAGTTCAAGACGGGGACCTTCAGAGGATGGTCGACGTTGGATATTTTACGCACCTCGAATTAATATCGGCAGATCTGAAGGTAACTGCTTCCGGCGAAAGAAAGCTGCCGGCAGATAAGAAAACAGAACTTAGGAAGATACTAGGATTTGTCAGATCAAATAAAAAGGATGAACCGAGCCTGACAGACGGGCGCGGTTTTGACGTTTCGATGGTAAAAATGGCGGACGGGAAAACGCTCGTGGCAGTAACGGATATGCGTTCTATCGAAAATCTTGGCGAGCTTGCGACGAAGGCATTGAAAGATTTTGATGATCTTAAATCGAAGCAAGGGTTTGTAAAGCAGATCGGTTTTACAACTCTTGGCCTTTTAACATTCTTGCTGATATTCGTCGCTTCCTGGTTTGCATTATACGTCGCAAAAGGTTTGACCCGGCCGATCCGTGCGCTGGCTGAAGGCGCGGATGAAATTACGCGCGGGAATTTGGGGTATCAGGTCGATGTTTTTGCCGAAGACGAACTCGATATTCTTGTCAAAGCGTTTAACGGAATGTCTGCGAAACTCGACAAGAATTCTGACCAGCTAAAGGAAGGAAGGAGATATATCGAAACCGTTCTGCAGTCGCTTTCTACGGGAGTGATCTCATTTGACAGTGAGAACCGTGTGACAACGATAAATAAAGCGGCCTTAAGAATGCTCAAGCTCGAAAACGCTAATTTCCTGAGTTTCGATCTCAAGGAGCTTGTCAACGAAGAGAATAACTTGATCCTCGAACGACTGATTTCCCGCGCGAAACGAATCGGACAAGCGGCTGAACAAACAACACTTTCCCGCGAAAATATAGATGGAAGTTTGGAAAAGAGCGGACAATTGCCCGTTGCGCTAACTGCGACAGCGCTTCCGAATGAGAATGGTGCTGTGGTTGTAATTGAAGACCTGTCAGAACTTATCGCCGCGCAGCGGGCATCTGCATGGCGCGAAGTTGCAAGAAGAATGGCACACGAGATAAAGAATCCGCTAACCCCGATCCAATTGTCCGCAGAAAGGATCGCAAAAAGATTCGCAGCTCAAAATGGCGAACATGGGACGAATTCAGAGACCGCAATTCATCTGAGCGCGAATCCGGAAGCGACAAATATTAAAGTGATCAAAGAAGGAACCGATACGATATTGAGAGAAGTCTCGTCGCTCAAAATGATGGTCAATGAGTTTTCGAGGTTTGCGCGGCTTCCGAACGTAAAACTTGAGAGCGGCGACGTCAATGCCGTGGTTCGCCAGGCCGCGGCGCTTTACGATGATCGCGCATCGGAGGTTGAGATCACAGTCCAGCTTGGAGAAACGGTGCCGGAAATTATGATCGATGAAGAGCAGCTAAAGCGCGTTTACGTAAACCTTATCGATAACGCGATCGAGGCTTTTGAAAAATCGCAGGCAAAAAAATCGGTGACCATAAAAACTTATTTTGATCAAGCGCGCGACATTGTGGTTTCGGAAGTTTCCGATGACGGTGAGGGAATTCCGCAAAGCGATTTTCAGAAGCTTTTTCAGCCGTACTTTTCAACCAAAGGTCGCGGAACCGGACTCGGGTTGGCGATCGTTCAACGAATCATTACCGAACACGCCGGGAAGATCGTCGCGGTTTCAAACAATCCAAAGGGCGCAAAATTTATTATCGAACTTCCTACTTCAAATTAATGCCAATGTATGGCAAAGTTTTACGTACTGAACCAATTCGTTTGACCAAGGTATATTTGTGCAAAATTCAATTCTCATAGTAGATGACGAACGCGGAATTCGCGAAACGCTTCGCGGTGTTTTGGAAGACGAAGGGTTTGACGTTAAAACTGCAGCGTCGGGCGAAGATTGTCTGAAGATCTCGCAGTCAAATCATTTCAGCTGTATTTTGCTCGATGTTTGGCTTCCGGGGATCGACGGATTGGAGACGCTTGCAAAACTCCGCAACAATGAAAATGATTCAGCGGTGATAATGATTTCGGGACACGGAAATATTGAAACTGCCGTAAATGCTACTAAACTCGGCGCTTTTGATTTTATCGAAAAACCTTTAAGTCTTGTAAAAACGATACTTACGGTAAGAAATTCGATCCGCCAGAGAGATCTTGAAAGAGCCAATAGAAATCTGGCGGAGCAATTGGGTTCCGATTATGAAATGGTTGGCAATTCGATCGCCATGCGCGCGCTTCGAAAACAGATCGCGATCGTTGCACCTACCGACGGAAGAGTTTTGATCTCCGGAGAATCGGGTACGGGAAAAGAACTCGTCGCACGCGCCATTCATTCTCAGTCAAAGCGAAAGGATTTTCCGTTTGTCGAAATAAACTCGGCGGCGATACCCGAAGATCTTGTCGAATCAGAATTATTCGGGCACGCAAAAGGGGCGTTTTCGGGTGCGACCAAAGCAAAGAAAGGGAAGTTTGACATCGCCGATGGCGCTACTCTTTTTTTGGATGAAATCGGTGACATGAGCGCGGCGGTTCAGGCAAAAATGCTTCGTGTTCTTGAAGAACAGCGGTTTGAACCGGTTGGCAGTAATACGCCGGTAAATGTCGACGTTCGCGTAATATCAGCAACAAACAAGCGACTTGATGATCTGATCGAAAGCGGAGACTTTCGTTCGGATCTTTTTTATCGTCTGAATGTGATTCCTTTTCAGATCCCGCCGCTTCGCGATCGGCTTGAAGACATTCCGGCATTGGTCGAACATTTTAATAAAAGATATTCTGCAGACAACGGGAAAAAACCGAAAGAATTTACAAAAGATGCACTCGAAACTTTGCAGAATTATTCGTGGGCGGGAAATGTTCGTGAATTGCGAAATGCGATCGAGCGGATCGTCATCATGAATGAAAAGCGGCGGATCAGGTCCGGTGATCTTCCTGACCTAAACATATCCGATGAGCCAATTTCTTCGAGTTTCAGATTTCCGTCATTTAAGGAGGCGACCGATGCGTACCAGCGAGAGTTTATATTACATAAGCTCGCGGAGAATGAAGGGAATGTGACCAATGCTGCCGGGTCAATGGGGGTTGATAGAAGTCATCTCTATCGACGAATGAAAGCTTTGGGAATAAAAGCGGAAAAGATAAAAGAAGATTAATAGAGCGTTTTTTTTAAGATTCAAAGTTTCAGATTTCAGATTTCAGATTTCAGATTTCAGATCTCAGATCTCAGATATTAGATCTCAGAGCTCAGATCTCATATTTCAGATCGCATATTTCGTATTTCAAATCTCAAATTTCAAATCTCAGATCTCAGATCTCAAACCCCGGATTTCTGATTTCCAACTCGAACTTTCAAACTTCTCCTTTGAGATCTGAAATCTGAAATTTGAAATCATTCCTAGCATCAACCGAAAAGACTGCCCATTTCAGACAGCCCTCTGCAATTTATACAAAATAACAATTTAAGTGCGCGTCTTTTGTCCGAATCGGATGAAAAACCCATGACCCGGATGAGTTAAATTCCGTTAGCTCCCTGCGAACAACTTTTAAGACCTGCTAAGAAGCCCCTAAATATTTCTTTTTATATATTTAAGCGCCCTTTTAAAGACCGGAAGCCAATCCTCACCGGGCGAATCGGCTAGATCAAACCAAAAAAAACTAAAGGTTTGTCCGCCGCCGTCTTTGGTAAAGAAATCCCATGTGTCGCCAAGGTCTTCCACAGTCTTGCAGCGGTAAAAATACCAAACCTGTTTTCGGGATTTTGTGTTCCATGCCCCGATCAGTTTTGCCGACTTAATATTTTCGATCCCGGATTCTTCTTTAAGCTCGCGGAGCGCGGCGACCTTAGATTTTTCGCCCGTCTTTATATTTCCCTTTACAAACTGGACGTCGCCATTTGGATGACGAAATACGAGGATCTCTTTTCCGGGTATCTTTTTCCGGATAATGACCGGGCAAACCTTCTTTACGCTCATCTATTTTAATTTTGCGGTCTTTTGAGGTATCTCTTCGCCTTCGCCGAAAAAATCGAGCGCGGCAGAGTTTATACAATATCTTTTTCCGGTCGGCGGCGGTCCATCGGGAAATACATGCCCCTGATGACCATCACAACGCGCGCACCGTGTCTCGGTCCGGACCATCCCAAATTTCATATCTTCGATATAGCGGATATGCCGGCTATCGATCGTTTCGTAAAATGACGCCCAACCTGTTCCTGATGTAAATTTTGACCCTGAATAAAAAAGCGGTAAGCCGCAGAGTTTGCACGCATACGTTCCTTCTTCTTTGTTGTCTAAAAGTGTTCCGCAGAACGGTGCCTCCGTGCCGTGCTCGAGCAGAATATGATAGGATTCGCGATCGAGGTCTTGCGCCAAAAATTCCCGTTCTTCGACCGTTAAAGGCGTAATATCATAACCTGACGCTGAAATAAGTGAATTTTCTTCGTGTAACTGAGTTTCCATAAATTCTCCTCTGCCGTTTGCTCATATTTTAGAATTTCTATCGACAAAAAGCACTTCGAACCATAAATATCTTATCGGAGACGATTTTTAAATCATCCGATGCCGCCATTTAGAAAGACGGAATTCAAAAGACTTGTTCGCAAGAAAATGCCGCTGCCGGAATATGTTATAAACTTTTCAGCGTGATCTCTTCGGGCCAGATCGATTTTCAATCCAGATCAAAAAATACGCGTGCAATAACCGGAAAACAGGTGCATATCGTTATTCCCCAAAAGTATTATTTCCTTGGCGTATTCGCGACGCTAATTTCCGGCAGCGTTCATCACTTGAATAAATAAGCTAATATTTACTTTATTCGTTTTTTCGATTCCAGAATTACGTGATTTCTGCTGACTTTTTGTCGATTGATTTGAATAGAATCTAATAAAACCTGAGTAATTTCACGTAGTTCTCGATTTCGAATTGTTTTATGCCGGAGAACCGATTTATATTAGATTTTAGGCGAAATAAAAGCGAATCGAAACCATAATTGTAAAGGAAATCATTTTTGGGAAAACAACGACCGAAAAAAGACTGGATCATGGAGCCCGAATCGTTTGAAAGATTTCTACGGTGGCTTGATCGCGAAGTTGGTTCCGACGGTGAAAGGTATATTGAGATCCGACGGCGTCTTGTATCATATTTTGACCGGAAGAATTGCCGGACGCCTGAAGACCTTGCGGATGAGACCTTAAACCGGGTGGCGCGGAGACTTGAGGAAGAAGGCCGGATCGATGTGGAAACGCCGGAAAAATACTGCTATATAACGGCAAAATTCGTGTTTCTCGAAAGTTTGCGTTCAAAAGAAAAACAAAATGTTGCGATCGATCCCGCGATTGAAAATAAATTGATAAGCGAAGTCACCGGAGATGAAAATGAAAATGAAATCAGGTTTGAATGTTTGGAAAAATGTGCCGACAAACTCGAAGTCTCAAACCGTGAAATAATCTTCAGATATTATTATGGAGAAGAACGCATCAAAATCGAAAACAGGCGGATGTTAGCGCAAAAATTCGAACTATCGGTTAACGCTTTGAGCATCCGCGCTTGTCGAATTCGCGAAAAACTACGGGGTTGTGTGAAAAAATGCGTTGACGATGGAAGCAATTGAAATGTTTTGTCGGTTTTGTCTTAAAGGTTTGAGGGTCATCCCCTAACGCTAAACTGGAAAATGAATACTGAAAAATACGATAAACGGACTTTGACCGATTATTTGCTCGGCTCATCCGTTGAAAGCGACATTGAAACTTTCGACGAATTGAGTATTGCGGATGATGAGTTTGCCGATGAATTGAGGTCCGTAGAGAACGACTTGATCGACGCATATCTTCACGATGAGCTCGGAAAATCTGATTTGGAGAGGTTTCAAGCGACTTATCTCGCTTCACCATTGCGGCGCGAGAAGGTCGAGTTCGCAAGGTCATTGCAGATCGCGGCAGAAAAAGAATCAACTTTAACAACCTCTAATGTTTACCAAAAAGAAAGTTCCGAAAACGGCTTTCGAGTTTGGAATATATTTTCCGGTCTTCAATTTGGATCGCGTTTGGGTCTCGCTGCCCTGTTAGTGATGTTTGTAGGAGTTTTTGTTTGGGCACTGTTTAATCTGAACCCCATGCCGGTCGAAGAAGTTAGGGTTGAAACCACGCGATCTCCGTCCGAAGCGATCCAAACAAATCAAACTCCGCTTCCAGATGATGTCAAACCGCAATCTACCGTAATAACGGCAAACACAAGTGCGGAAAAAACACCGGACGCTGCGTCGTCGCCTAAAGTTTCTCCAACGCCCAAACCGACGGTAGATTCCATGAAACCGCGAGTTCCGGAAACGCCAAAGCTCGCGACTTTCGTTTTACGCCTGCCAACTCGCGGAACGGGAAATCTTCAGATGATCCCGATCCCGGCAGGTGCTAAGGATGTCGCGTTTACGTTGCCGCTTGAAACGGACGAATTTAAATCGTTTCGCGTATCACTTACACATCAATCGGGAAAAGTTTTATGGCAAAGCGGCAAACTTTCACCCGGGAGAGCATCTCTTAGTGTTCGTTTACCCGCCTCACTCTTAGCGGCAAATATTTATTCATTCTCGGTTATTGGAATTGACGAAGAGAATAGACCTCAAAATATCGGAAATTATTCATTCCAAACTGTGTTAAAGTAAGAAATCTTCATAGATTTATCTGTAGATTTCGGGGAATGAGTCGCTGATGTTAGTTCAAGTTTTCAAAAGTGTATTTTCTGTTACTGTCTTTTTATTCCTCCTTCCAGTAGTTAACGCTCAAACTCCTTCATATCTGGAATTAAACAAGCCGATTGAACGCGCCATCTCCGGTTCTGCGCGCGAAAATTTTCAGCTGGCGCTTAAGCCAAATCAATTTGCGAGGGTTGAGATTGCACAACGCGATGCTGATATAACGGTCAAGCTTATTGGAACAGATAATAATGAGATCTTTTCGATCGATAACCAACGGATGAAAACCGGGAGTGAGCAAATCGAGTTCGTGGCCGAAGCGGCCTCTCGCTTTACGATCGAAGTCACCCGAAGTTATCCAAATATAAAGGATGACGGATCATTCCGTATCGAATTGATCGAAACCCACCCGGCAGAGGAATCCGAGAAACTTCTTTTCAGCGCGCGTAAGGATTTCTACGTAGCTTCACGATTCCTTAGTCTTGGCAAAGCTGAGCAGGCACTCGCCTACGCGAAACGTGCGCTTGAGATTCGCGAAACACTTTTGGGGTCAAATCATTCAGACGTTGTCGCGTCGCTTCTTTCGCTCGGGGAGGCGCATAGCCTCAAGGGTGAACTTGAAGTTGCCGAAAAATTTATCTCGCGAACTTTCGAAGCGGCTACCCCTGATACATTGGATCACGCTGCGGCGCTCGAACTCTTTGGAAGACTTCTTTTTCGACAAGGTAAATTAACCGAAGCGCATGAATCGAATGAAAAGGCACTTGCAATTCGCATTGCGCTGACCGGTCAGGAGAGTCTGCTGACATCAGATTCCGTTTTAAGGTCGGCGTGGATCTACCGGAACCAAAACAATCGCCCGAAAGCCGACCAATTATTTCGCAGTACGATTGCGATCAGGGAAAAACTTTTTGGAGAGAATTACCCGGGGGTTGCAAAAGCATTAAGTGATTATGGGCTTTTTCTTTATGGCGGAGGTGACTATCAGAATGCGTTAGCTGTTTTGGAGCGTTCATTGGCAATTTCCGAAAAAGTCCTGCCTCCGAAGAACAGACAGATCGGAATTGTGTTGAACAATCTGGGTCTTGTCGAATGGCGAAACGGCGAGCCTTCGAAAGCGAGAGGGTATTATCTGCGTGCCTTGAGTATTTTCGAGGAGGCGGATGGACCTTTGAGTGATGGGGTTGCTTCGATCTCTCATAATTTGGGCATACTTTTTAAGGAAGATAATGACTTAATTAGGGCGGAAGAATTCTATACGAAAGCTTTAGAAATTTTGGAAAAGCTATATGGCGAAAATTACCACGGCACTGCAAATGCACTCAGCAGCCTTGGCATACTATACCAATCGTCAGAACAATATGACCGCGCGGAGAAATTTTTTGCCAGGGCTCTTGCCGTTAACGAAGTCATTCGGGGACCATACGACTATTACACGACCCTTTCGTTGAGGAGTTTAGCGCGGGTCTATGCCGCGAAAGGTGAAATTGAACGGGCAATTGAATTCCAAACGCGAATTGCGGATATTGAAGAAAAGATCATGCCGGTAAATCTCTCGATCGGTTCGGAAAGGCAGAAGATAGCATACTACGGACGATTGCAGACGTTCGACAGAGTGATCACACTCAGCGCGGTTACGGCTCCGATGAATGAGCTTGCAAGCGAACTGGCGGCGACAACAATTTTCAGACGCAAGGGGCGCATATTGGATGCGCTCGCGGAAAATACGTCCGCTTTGAGAAATCGATTTGAAAAAGAAGATCAGAAATTGCTTGATCGGTTAAGCGATGTCAATTCGCGTTTGTCGGGATTATTGCTGAGCGGGCAGCAAAAGGATTCTATAGAAGCTTTTCAAGGGAAAGTTAGGACTCTTGAAAATGAACGTGAATCGATCGAAGAAGAAATAAGTCGTGTTAGTTCGGGTTACTACCAGCCGTCCAAGCCGGTAACGATATCGGCAATACAAGCTGCATTGCCGAAGAATGCTGCATTGGTTGAGTTTGCGGTTTATCGCCCATACAACTGGAAAACCACGAACGACGAGACCGGTTACGGTGAGCCGCGCTACATTGCATATGTTTTGCGCGAATCGGGCAAATTAGCCTGGAAGGATCTCGGCGCTTCGAAACCAATTGATACTGCGATAAAGGAATTCAGGCTGGCCCTGCGTGATCCCCAAAACTCAGACGTTCAAAAAAAATCCCGCGCAGTGGACGAAAAAGTAATGCAGCCTATTCGTCATATTTTAGGGGACGCAATTCATTTGCTAGTTGCTCCGGACGGTCAGTTGAATCTGATCCCATTTGAAGCACTGGTAGACGAAAAAAACAGGTATTTAGTCGAGACGTTTTCGGTTACATACCTTACAAGCGGACGCGATCTCTTAAGAAAGCGAAGTGATTTGAAAACAACAACTGAGCCTTTGTTAATTTCGAACCCACTGTTTGGAGTATATGACTCATCCGAGGTCTCGGCTGAAAGCGAAACAGTTTCGCGCAAAGAAGATACGAAGAGTCTATCTGAACAGGATCGTTTTCTAAGATCATATTTTTCGCCTATGGCCGGCACCGCGACGGAAACACGTGAGATTCAGACGCTTTATCCCGATGCGAGAAGTTTAACCGGCGATCGTGCGACTGAATTCGAACTTAAAAAGACTACCGCTCCTAAAATCCTCCATATCGCGACCCACGGTTTCTTTTTGGCAGACGAAGATAAAGCTGATGACTCGTCCGGACCCGAAAATCCTTTGCTGCGTTCGGGACTTGCTTTGGCAGGCGCAAATCAGGCGAAAAGCGAAAATGACGATGGTATATTGACTGCGCTCGAGGCTTCCGGACTAAACCTTTGGGGCACAAAACTGGTCGTCTTATCTGCCTGCGACACGGGGCTTGGTGAAGTCAAAAACGGAGAAGGCGTTTTCGGTTTGCGCCGCGCGTTCACTTTAGCGGGGACTGAAAGCTTAATGATGAGCCTTTGGGCCGTAAGCGATTACGCGACACGGGAATTAATGATCAATTATTACAAGAATCTCAAATTAGGAATGGGACGAAGCGACGCTTTACGCAAGGTCCAATTGGAGATGCTAAAGAAACCAAACCGTAAACATCCGTTTTACTGGGCAAGCTTTATCCAGTCTGGCGAATGGGCGAATTTAGAAGGGAAAAGGTAACGTAAGGGCAGTTGATCGCATTCTAATAAATACCACGGAGATTCGTCTTCGTGGTTTTTTTTGTCAGGAGTGTGAAGTGTTTTTTGCGAATTGTCTTATCACCATGAACGGCGAAATGGAATTGAGTGGTGTGATCTTCAGGCGAAAATAGAAAGTAGATTCAATCAATCATTGGCTGAATGTGAGCAGACTAACGGAGAATAAAATATGAAAAAGAATTCGATCAGTGCATTTGTGTTTGCCGTCCTATCGGCAATTTGCATTCAAACCATTTCGGCGCAGTTCCCGACATCGATTCCTGAAATTCCAAAGATCCCGAAAACCGAAAAGCCGAACGTCGAACAACCGACGGCAACGACAAATGATGATGACTAGGATTCGGGAGCGTTTGACAGAATTAAGTGGGGCAATAACGAACTCATCAAGCCGTATCTCGATTGTTACGCAAAAAAAACACAATCTTGAACTTATCAAGGTCACCGACGGTGCGTTCAGAGAACGGGGGTTTGAGAACAACAAAGAGATGAGAAGAGAACTCGAGGAGGAGAGACCGCAACTTTTGGAAATCGGAAGACAGTTGAAAAGCGAGCTTAAATCGCGTCCGAATACCGGGAAAACTTATCACTATAATCCCGCCATTTGGGTAGAAATTATTGATAATCTCACCGAATATATGCCCTGCGCCATCACGGGTGAACAATCGCGTCGTACGTCAGGTAGTGTTTATATGAAAATGTATCTTGAGGATATCAAGAAAATGCAACAGGAAGTTGATGCCTACGATCCCGCCGAACGGAATAATTTTGTAAGTTCGTCCACCGCCGATTATTTATTATTTGCAGTGTCGAACCGGGAACGGGAAAAGTGGCTGTCGGACTCAATGGAGTTCAAACCCACGCTCGACCCTATGCTTGATGCACTCGCAGCTGCGGCAGCTAAGAAACTACCGCTTTATAGACCAAACGCGAGTTGGTTCAAATTCCGGAGTCCCGCTGCCGAAAAGCTCTTGATGAACATTTTTAAAAGTCCGGCGTCGATAAGGGTTTATCAAATTGGCCTAGAGAGTGCGGGTTGGGAAATTCAAAAAGACAACTACGGAATACTTCCTTTGTATCGATACAAAGATGCCAATGTCTATTATCGTGATTCAAGCGAAGATCATCCGTATTGCCGGGTCGCCAGTGCCAGAATCAAACAGGATTACGCAGGCGGCGGTACTTATACCTCCGAAATGTATCGTTCGAGCGCGACCTTTGGGGTGATCGCCTGTCCGACAGGTAAATAATATCTCGTCAACTAGATCGCCATTTTAATCCGGGTTTGGCGGCGTTACAGTATGAACGCGTGTAGGCAACCCCAATTTTTGAACATAATTACTAATCGATAATAACGATATGGAGGTAAATTAATGGGTTATGTATTTAGCCAATCGGATCGTGAGCTTATTTTAAGGGAAGGTATCATTGACGCACTTAAAATCATGGTTACGCACAACCGGATACCACGGGATGTGGCGAGCGATTATCTTTCCGGGTGGCTAGGGGCGCATACGCTCCTAAAACTTACGGAAGCGGAAAAAGAGATCACGCACCTTTCCGGAGTGATTTCGCGACTCAAGCTACTCTGCTCGAATATCGATCGAGATCACAAAATTCAGTTTGGTGATGCACGAATTGGTCAGTATAAATATGAGCTAAAAACGTTTGATGGATGGACTGTAAGCCTGTTGGAAACCGTTCTGTCGATAATTAGTATTACCGACCCCAAAAAAGCAACGATGAAATCAGGTGAGATTCAAACCGCCTTTTCAGGTCTGATGACCAAGCGGGCGACGGAGCTCCACCCGTTTTTAAAAGATCCGTCGCAATTCAAGAAGTATGTTTCTTGATTCTGAGGGATCGAAAAAAATGCGGGGTTTGGCTGCTACGATACATAGTATTTTAGCTTTTTTTTATCGATGGTTTTCCGAGCTTTAGGGCAATGCGTAAAATGTTGCGAAAAGTAAGTCTGAAATAGTTTTCCCAAATTGTCTTATCAATGCGAAATAGAAAATTTCTACATTTCAGCATTTAAGTTCAAGGACAAAAAGAATGCTAAGTAACTACAGATTGGAAATGAAATGTATTT